>DATCYC010000282.1:0-5357 GCA_036570525.1 Luteimonas sp. | reverse complement strand
AAAAAAGCCCCGCACCAGGCGGGGCTCAAGAAAATCGCGATGTGGGTAGCTCAGGCTTCGACCGGCTGCACGCCGGCAGCCTGCGCGCCCTTCGGGCCCTGCGTGACCTCGTAGCTGACGCGTTGGCCTTCCTGCAGGCTGCGGAAGCCCTTGGACTCGATTGCCGAGAAGTGCACGAAGACATCCGCGCTGCCGTCCTCGGGTGCGATGAAGCCGAAGCCCTTGGCGTCGTTGAACCATTTCACTGTGCCGTATTGCATGTCTCTCCCTACCTCGTCTGGATGCGATGAGCGTGCGCTCCCCTGCAGTCCCCCGAGCGCACGGCCGCGAGTATGCAAAGCATGCCCGGCGGTTGCAATCACCCCGACAACATTTGCGTGACCAGCGCCGGCAGGCCGGACGATGCGGCTTCGACGTTGTCGAGCACGTCCTGGAGCGTGATCACCTCATCGATTTGCGGCCCCGCGCCAGCCGCCCAGTTGGCGACGATGGCCAGGCAGGCGTAGTCCAGGCCGAGTTCACGCGCCAGTCCGGCCTCGGGCATGCCGGTCATGCCGACCAGGTCGCAGCCGTCGCGGCGCATGCGCGCGATCTCGGCGCGCGTCTCGAGCCGCGGCCCCTGGGTGGCGCCGTAGCAGCCGCCGTCGACCAGCGCGATGCCGGCTGTGCGCGCCGCATCGAGCACCCGTGCGCGAAGCGACGGCGTGTAGGGTTCGCCGAAATCGACGTGCAGCACCTCGGTGCCCTCCTCCTCGCACAGCGTCGAGATGCGCCCCCAGGTGTAGTCGATCAGCTGGTCGGGACAGGCCAGCACGCGCGGCCCGAACGCCTCGGTGATCCCGCCGACGGTGTTGAGTGCAAGCACCCGCGTCGCGCCGAGCGCCTGCAGCGCAGCGAGGTTGGCGCGGTAGTTGACCTTGTGCGGCGGCACCGAGTGGCCCTCCCCGTGCCGGGCAAGGAACGCCACCCGCCGCCCCGCCAGCGTGCCCACGCGCACCGGTCCGGACAGCGCACCGTAGCGCGTGACCGGCTGGTGGGTTTCGATGTCCCGCAGCCCTTCGAACTGGTACAGGCCGGTACCGCCGATGATGGCGAGCGCGATGTCGGTTGATCTGGGCATGGGGGCTGGGGCTGCGGGCTGGGGGTCGATCATCCGGGTTGACGCGACTCGACGCAAAGATCAGGCCCCGGCGAAGGTGCCTCAACGCGGCGCGATATAGCCGCCCCGCACCCCGCGCGGCGACAGCACCAGCTGCCACAGCTGGATGCGGCGGGCCCGGAAGCTGGCCATCGACGCAGCCAGGTAATAGCGCCACATGCGGCGGAAGCGCTCGTCGTAGTGCGCGGGCAGCGTGTCCCAGGCTGCTTCGATGTTGGCTCGCCAGGCCTGCAGGGTGCGGTCGTAATCGGTGCCGAAGTTGTGCCAGTCCTCGGTCACGAACAGGCCCTCGGTGCCGGTCGCGATCTGCGCCGCCGAAGGCAGCATCGAGTTGGGGAAGATGTACTTCGCGATCCACGGATCGGTATGCGTCACCGACTTGTTGCTGCCGATGCAGTGCAGCAGGGACAGGCCGTCGTCATCGAGGCACCGCCGCGAGACCTCGAAGAATCGGCGGTAGTTGCGGAAACCCACGTGCTCGAACATGCCCACCGAGAAAATCCGGTCGAAGCGCTCGTCCAGCTCGCGGTAGTCCTGTACGCGGATCTCCACCGGCAGCCCGGCGCACAGCTCGCGCGCGAACGCGGCCTGCTCCTGCGAGATGGTGACGCCCACGCCACTGACGCCGTAGCGCTCCGCCGCGAACTTCAGCGCCTCGCCCCAGCCGCAGCCGATGTCGAGCACGCGCATCCCCTCGCGCAGCCCGAGCTTGCGGCAGATCAGGTCGAGCTTGGCTTCCTGCGCATCATCGAGGTTCTCCGCCTGGCGCCAGTAGCCGCAGCTGTAGACCAGGCGCTTGCCGAGCATGGCGCGGTAGAGGTCGTTGCCCAGGTCGTAGTGGCGCTTGCCGACCTCGTAACTGCGGCGTCCGGCCTGCAGGTTGAACAGGCGCGCACGCAGTGCGGCGCGGATGTCGGCGGGGCTGGGCGCGCGTTCCTCGATGCGGGCGTCGAGCAGGTGGAACAGGAATCCGTCGAGCGAGCGAGCGTCCCACCAGCCGTCCATGTAGCTCTCGCCGAGCTTGAGCGAGCCCCCGGCCACCAGCCGCGCCGGCAGGTGCGGGTCGTGGACCTGCATGTCCCAGTCGCGGTCGCCGTCGATGCGGACATCGGCGTCGGCCAGCAGGGCCTGCAGTCGGTCGCGGAATGGATGCGTCGTGGCCATGCCTCTCGGTGCGGAACCCGGAAAGCGCCCGCTCAGGTTACCAACACTGCGGTCGGAACGCAGTGCGGCTGCCACCCTGTGCGGGTCTACGCGCCCGGCACGGCGAACAGGTCGCGGTACGGCTCGGCCACGTACGGCAGCAAGGCGCTGGCGGGCACTTCTGCAACCTGCACGCCATCGGAGTACGGCCCGACCTGGTACGGCGGGAACACGAAACGCAGCGCCGTGATGCGGCCCGCGGCATCGAGCACCGGCTCGAACTGGCTGAAGTTGCCGGCATCCGCGCCGGAGCCCTCGTCGATCATCTTGAGTCCGGACTTGAGCATCTCCGCGCGCTGCGCCGGCTCGATCTCGTCGGCATCGATGCGCTGCGAAAGCGACGCGTGCAACTGCTCGCGGACGACGTCGGAGATCGCGCGCCAGCCGTCGGCGCCGTCGACCAGGCGCTGCGCCTGCAGCAGTTCATTGCGCTGCGGCAGCCAGACGAAACGGGCGACCAGCGGGTTGCCGTGCGCGCCGCCGGTGTAGCTGCTGCCGTTGGCCGCCACGGTGACCACCTGCGGGGTTTCGGCCAGCATGTTGAAGGCCAGCGACAGGTCGTAGGGCGCACTCGGCTTCTCCCCGGCGAGGCCGTCCACGGCCTGCATCAGCTCCGAGCGCGCGGCATCGGCGTAGCGCTGCAGTTCGGCCGCCAGCCCCGGGTACTGGTTGATGTTCGGTGGATAGCTGATGCCGATCACGTAGTTGGGATCGCGCTCGATCACGTCCTTGAGTTCGACCGGGGCAGCGGGCGCCGCCGGAGCCGGAACAGCCGCGGGAGCCGTCTGGCTTTCCGGCGCCTGTGCCTCCGGCGCGGGTGCCTCGCGCTGGCAGGCGGCTAGCGCGAACAGCAGGCAGCAGGTCGACAGGCGCTTGATCATGGCAATCTTTTCCCCGCGGTCGTTCCGGATGGCGACAGTCTAGGAGTCCCCGCGTGATGCCCGGATTGACACGTCGCCCACGAAAAAGCCCCGGGCGTTTCCGCCCGGGGCTCTGGTGTTGCGACTGACTTGGTGCTGGCTTACTCGGCCTGCACTTCGTCGGCCTGCAGGCCCTTCTGGCCCTGCACGACCTTGAACGAGACCTTCTGGCCTTCCTGCAGCGACTTGAAGCCGCTGCCCTGGATCGAGCGGAAATGGACGAACAGGTCCTGGCCGCTTTCCGGGGTGATGAAGCCGAAGCCCTTGGCGTCGTTGAACCACTTGACGGTACCGGTCTGACGATCGGACATGATGTGTTACTCCTTGGAACAGTTTTTGAGGTTTACACGGTCCGTTTGGGCGGATCCGCGACTGTGTCAGCAAGGGGTAACGCGAAGCGATGGAGCGGATCGGCAGATCTACCGCATCGAAACCACGATGTACCGTGATCCCGGCTTTTGACAGTGCGCGAACCTTACCGCACTTTTCGCCGGAAGTGTGAATGGGGTTTACCCGAGGTAGCGGATATCCGCGATGCCTCCCGGGACCCGCCGTGCACACGTAGAACGGGCAGCTTTCCGGCCAGCCCGTCACGGATGCCGGCGACCCAAGCCCCCTGCCGGCGGGCCATCGCCTCGCCCCGGCGGGCCGGTTCCACCCTGCCCGTCGCCTACCAGTCTTCCCGCTGCGGCAGCAGACCCTGCAGCTCGGCGTCGGTGAGGTTGCGCCACTGGCCGGCCTTCAGGCGCCCCAGCTTCACGTTGCCGATCCGCACCCGGACCAGCTGCTTGACCCTGTATTTGAAGTGCGCGGCCATCAGCCGGACCTGTCGGTTCAGCCCCTGCACCAGCACGACGCGGAAGCCGAACCTGCCCAGTTTCCCGGTCTTGCACGGCAGCGTTGTCTGCCCATGCACCGGTACGCCGCGCGCCATGCCGCGCAGGAATTCGTCGGTGACCGGGTGGTTCACGCCCACCAGGTATTCCTTCTCCAGCTTGTTTTCGGCGCGCAGGACGGCGTTGACGATGTCGCCGTTGCTGGTCAGCAGGATCAGGCCTTCCGAATCCTTGTCCAGCCGGCCGATCGGGAAGATCCGCCGCTCGTGGCCGACGAAATCGACGATGTTGCCCTTCACCGCCGACTCGGTGGTGCAGGTGATGCCGACCGGCTTGTTCAGCGCGATGTAGACGTGCCTGCGCTGGCCTTTGGCGGCGCTTCGGGCGCGCAGGGCCTGGCCGTCGACCTTGACCTCGTCGCCCTCGCCGACCTCGGCGCCGATCCGCGCGCGCTGCCCGTTGACGGTGACCCGCCCCTCCCCGATCAGCCGGTCGGCCTCGCGCCGCGAGCAGAAGCCGGTGTCGCTGATGTGCTTGTTGAGTCGCATCCGGATCGGGGCATGGCGGGAGGGCGCGCAGTCTGGCAGATCGGTCCCGCCACGGCACGCGCCGAACCGGAGCCGCTCCTCCTTTCCGGCTCTCTCACAAAGCGACTTGACATATATGGTTTGTGATGCAAACCTATTTGCGAACAACACAGAGCAATCGAAATGCAGAGCGAAACCGTTCACCTTTCCCGCCTGGCCGAGAACACCAGCCGCTACGCCCGCTACTCCCGCAGCGCCGGGGGCCTGAGCCTGGTGATCGGCGGCGTGCTGTGCCTGGCCGCATTCGTCATCGGCGCCGCGGTCGAACTGACTCCCGCCTGGCGCTACACCCTGGTCGCCGCGCCGCTGCTGTGGCTGGCATCGAAGGAGCTGCTGCGCGCCTTCTACTACCAGCGCGCGGGCGCGGTGCGCGAGCGGCTGTCCGACAGGCAGCGGCGCGGGCACTTCTGGATGGTCGCCTACCTGGCCGCGATGGCGCTGCTGATCATCGGCGGCCTGGCCTGGTCCGCGGGCGCACGCACCTGGCAGTGGCCGGGCATCGCCTACGTCGCGATCGTGGCGGCGATGCCGCTGGTCGCGGCGCGCTGGTTCTGGTCGACCGGCGACTTCCTGGTCGGCGTGCTGCTGATCTGCCAGGCCGCGGTCGTGATCGTCGGCCTGAACTACCCCTGGTACTGGATCCTGATCGCCG
>DATCYC010000281.1:0-4467 GCA_036570525.1 Luteimonas sp. | reverse complement strand
CTTCCGCGAGGCCTTCGCCGCGCACGGCCTGGCGCTGGTGCTGCTGGCGTCGCCGACCACCACGCCGGAACGGCTGGAAACCCTGTGCTCGCAGGTGCAGGGCTACCTGTACTACGTCAGTCTGGCGGGCGTCACCGGTGCCTCGGAGCAGTTGGATACCGGGGCCGCTTCCGAGCGCCTGCGCGCGATCCGGGCCATGAGCTCGGCTCCCGTGGTGGCCGGCTTCGGCATCCGCGACGCCGGAAGCGCCGCGGCCATGGCCGCCGATGCGGACGGGGTCGTGGTCGGCAGCGCGCTGGTGGCAGCGATGGCCGGTGCGGGCAGCCCGGCGGAGGCAGCCGCCCGCGCCGGCGCTTTCCTGGCGCCGCTGCGGGCTGCGCTCGACGCAGGAGCCTGAATTGCGCCGTGCGCTAAACTTTCCGGCCGACGCGGCCCGGCCGCACCGAGGTATACCGATCGCATGTCCTGGCTGAAGAAAGTGATGCCCGCCCGCATCCGCACCGAACCCGGCGCGCCCAAGAAGCGCAGCGTCCCGGAGGGGCTGTGGGAAAAGTGCGACCGCTGCGGTTCGGTGCTGTACCGGCCCGAGCTCGAGGAGAACCTCGAGGTCTGCCCGAAGTGCAACCACCACCGTGCGATCCGCGCCCGCGTGCGCCTGCGCGCGCTGTTCGATGCCGGCAGCACCCAGGAGATCGGCGCCGCGCTCGGCCCGGTCGACGTGCTCAAGTTCAAGGACCAGAAGAAGTACGTCGACCGGATCAAGGCCGCGCAGAAGAGCACCGGCGAGCGCGACGCGCTGGTGACCCTGCAGGGCACGCTCAAGCAGCAGCCGCTGGTCGCCAGCGCCTTCGATTTCGCCTTCATGGGCGGTTCGATGGGCTCGGTGGTCGGCGAGCGCTTCACCCTCGGCGCCGAGCGCGCGCTGGAGATCGGTTCGCCGTTCGTGTGCTTTTCCGCCAGCGGCGGCGCGCGGATGCAGGAAAGCCTGTTCTCGCTGCTGCAGATGGCCAAGACCTCGGCCGCGCTGGCGCGCCTGCGCGCGGCGGGGCTGCCCTACATCTCGGTGATGACCCATCCCACCACCGGCGGCGTGTCTGCCTCGTTCGCGATGCTCGGCGACATCAACCTGGCCGAGCCGGAGGCCCTGATCGGCTTCGCCGGCCCGCGCGTGATCGAGCAGACCGTGCGCGAGACCCTGCCAGAAGGTTTCCAGCGTTCGGAATTCCTGCTCGACCACGGCGCCATCGACCAGATCTGCGACCGCCGCGAGCTGCGCGACCGCATCGCCACGCTCCTGGCGTTGTTGATGAGACAGCCGCAGCCGGAGGACGACACGGTCGTCGAAGCGAACCCATGAGCAGGAAGTATTTCGGCACCGACGGCATCCGCGGCCGCGTCGGCGAAGGCCCGATCTCGGCCGACTTCGTGCTCCGGCTGGGCAATGCGTACGGCCACGCGCTGCGGGCATCGGCCAGGGCGCGCGGCGGTGAATGGCGCAAGCCGGTGGTGATCATCGGCAAGGACACCCGGATCTCCAACTACATGTTCGAGGCCGCGCTGGAAGCCGGCCTGGTCGCCGCGGGCGTCGACGTGCAGCTGATGGGGCCGATGCCCACGCCCGCCGTGGCGCACCTGACACGCTCGATGCGTGCGGACGGCGGCATCGTCATCTCCGCCTCGCACAACCCGCATTACGACAATGGCATCAAGTTCTTCTCGGCCGAGGGCGAGAAGCTCGACGACGCGACGGAGCTGGCGATCGAGGCCGCGCTCGACAATCCGTTCAGCACCGTGTCGTCCGAGCAACTGGGCAAGACAACCCGCACCCGCGACGCGGTCGGCCGCTACGTCGAGGCCTGCAAGAACTCGGTTTCGCGCCACTTCGACCTCGAAGGCATGCGCATCGTGGTCGACTGCGGCCACGGCGCGACCTATCAGATCGGCCCGATGGTGCTGCGCGAACTCGGCGCGCGCGTCGATGCCATCGGCGTGGATCCCAACGGCCTGAACATCAACGACGGCGTCGGTTCGATGCATCCCGAGGGCCTGGCGGCGCGAGTGCGCGAGACGGGTGCGGAGCTGGGCATCGCCTTCGACGGCGACGGCGACCGGGTGCTGTTCGTCGACGGCGACGGGGTGGTCCGCGACGGCGACGACCTGCTGTTCGTGCTGGCCAGCGACTGGAAGGCCAGCGGTCGCCTGCACGGGCCGGTGGTCGGCACGTTGATGAGCAACTTCGGCTTCGAGCGGGCGCTGGGCGAGGCGGGTATCGGTTTCATTCGTGCCAAGGTCGGCGACCGCTATGTCCACAAGGCCCTGCTCGAGCACGGCAGCAACCTCGGCGGTGAAGCCTCGGGTCATCTGCTGTGCCTGGACCGGGCCACCACCGGCGACGGCATCGTCAGCGCCCTGCAGGTGCTCGAAGTGCTGCATCGTCGCGGCATCGGCCTGCGCGAGGCGCTGCGTGGGCTGCAGAAGGTGCCGCAGACGACGGTCAACGTGCGCTGTTCCAACGGTGCCAGGCCGGCCGAGGCCGACAGCGTGAAAGCCGCGCTGGCGACGGCGCAGGCTGGTGTTGCCGGGCGCGGGCGCGCGTTCCTGCGCCCGTCCGGGACAGAGCCGGTGGTGCGGGTCACGGTCGAGGCTGACGATGACGCGCTGGTGCAATCGACGCTCGAAGCGCTGGTTGCCGCCGTCCGCGCCGCCGCCTGAACGCGCCTGTCGCGGCCCGTTCGCGCCGCGTGGACACGCGCGCCTCCGGGCTGGACTAATCTGTCGATCGCGGCGCGCCGGGTTCGCGTTCGCCGGCCGCAGCGACCGATGTCCCGAGCAACCAATCCAGACAAGAGTCCTTGCATGCCTGCCCGAATCCCTACACTCGACATCCGCCGATTCACCCATCCGGCCAGCCCGCAGGACCGAGAGGCCTTCGTCGACGAACTCGGCGCGGCCTACCGCGAGTGGGGTTTTGCCGGCATCCGCAACCACGGCATCGCGCAGTCGCTGATCGACGACGCCTACGGTGTGTTCAAGGCGTTCTTCGCGCTGCCCGAAGACACCAAGAAGCGCTACCACGTCGCCGGCAGCGGCGGCGCGCGCGGCTACACGCCGTTCGGCGTGGAAACCGCCAAGGGCGCCAAACACTTCGACCTCAAGGAGTTCTGGCACATCGGCCGCGAGATTCCCGACGATTCGAAGTATCGCGACGTCATGCCGTCCAACCTGTGGCCGTCCGAGGTCGAGGGCTTCCGCGAGAAGGGTTATGCCCTGTACCGGGCGCTCGACGACCTCGGCGCGCAGGTGCTGTCGGCGCTCGCGCTGCACATCGACCTGCCGGAGTCCTGGTTCGCCGACAAGACCGATTTCGGCAATTCGATCCTGCGCCCGATCCACTATCCGCCGATCACCGCTGACAACGTCCCCAACGAGCGCGCCGGGGCGCACGAGGACATCAACCTGATCACCCTGCTGGTCGGCGCCAGCGCAGCGGGCCTGGAGGTGAAGTCGCAGCAGGGCGAGTGGGTGCCGTTCACCTCCGACGAGGACACCATCGTGGTCAATATCGGCGACATGCTGCAGCGCCTGACCAACCACGTGTATCCCTCGACCACCCACCGCGTGGTCAATCCGCCTGGCGAACAGGCACGGCAGCCGCGGTACTCGGTGCCGTTCTTCCTGCACCCGAACCCGGACTTCCTGATCGACGTGCTGCCGTCGACGGTCACCGCCGGCAACCCGAGCCGCTACCCCGAGCCGATCACCGCGCAGGGCTACCTCGAGGAACGGCTGCGGGAGATCAAGCTGAAGTAGGGCGCCGGGATCCAGGAATCCCCGGGCAACCCCCGTAGGAGCGGCTTCAGCCGCGAGCTCTTGTTTCTCCGCGCCATGGCAAAAAAGCTCGCGGCTGAAGCCGTCCCCACAAGGCTTTTGGCGCCCCATCGGCTATCCTTGCGTGCCTTTTCACAGGAGTCGCCCGATGCGTCGCAGGATCGTTGCCGGTAACTGGAAGCTGCACGGCAGCCGTGCCTTCGCCACGGAACTGCTCGGCGGCGTGGCCGCGGGTCTGCCGATGGCCGGCGTCGAGGTCGTGGTGCTGCCGCCGCTGCCGTACCTGGGCGACCTGATCGAGGATTTCGAGGACCAGGGCAGGCTCGAGTTCGGCTCGCAGGACGTGAGCTGCAACGAGAAGGGCGCCTACACCGGCGAGGTGTCCGCGGCGATGATCGCCGACGTTGGCGCGAAGTACGGGCTGGTCGGCCATTCCGAGCGACGCCAGTACCACCAGGAGAGCAGCGAACTGGTCGCGCGCAAGTTCGTGGCCGCCAAGGCCGCCGGGCTGGTGCCGATCCTGTGCGTGGGCGAGACCCTGGAGCAGCGCGAGGCCGGACAGACCGAATACGTCCTTTCCGGCCAGCTCGGCCCGGTCTTCGAACTGGCCGGGGACACCGCGCTGGAGGGTGCCGTGGT
>DATCYC010000280.1:0-3004 GCA_036570525.1 Luteimonas sp. | reverse complement strand
CGCCACCACCGAAGCAGTCGCCTGGTCCACCCTGCCCGACGCCGAGCTGGTGGCACTGGCACGGCGCGGCCAGCGCGGTGCGTTCCGCGAGCTCATGCAGCGCTGCAACCAGCGCCTGTTCCGGGTCGCGCGCGCCGTGGTACGCGACGATGCCGAGGCCGAGGACGTGGTGCAGGAGGCCTACACGCACGCCTTCGCCGGACTTTCGACCTTCCGCGGCGAGTCGTCCCTGTCGACCTGGCTGACGCGCATCGTGCTCAACGAGGCGAACGGCCGCCTGCGCAAGCGGCGCCCGAGCGTCGACATCGCCACGTTCGAGGCCACGCCGCAGGAGGATTCGCGCGTGGTCTCGTTCCCCAACCGCTTCGGCAGCGAGGACCCGGCCGCGGCGGCGGCGCGGGCGCAGATCCGCGGGCTGCTCGAACACGCCATCGACGAACTGCCCGAGGCGTTCCGCCTCGTCTTCGTGATGCGCGAGATCGAGGGCTGCCCGGTCGAGGAAACCGCCACCACGCTCGGCATCCGCCCGGAAACCGTCAAGACCCGGCTATATCGCGCGCGTCGGCTGCTGCGCGGCACGCTGCAGGATTCGCTCGCCGCCACGCTGGACGAGGCGTTCCCGTTCCTCGGCCCGCGCTGCGCGCGCATGACCGAGGCGGTGCTCGCGCGGATGGAGGCAGCAGCCGCGACGACCACGCCGGATGACCTGTAGGAGCGGCTTCAGCCGCGAGCCCTTGTTTCCAGGCCTGCCTGCAACAAGGGCAAGAGCTCGCGGCTGAAGCCGCTCCCACAGGTGCAGGGACGCACGCATTCGCCTATCAACGACAAGAGGAATCCGACATGCTCACCTACGCACTCATCGTTTTCGCCGTCGCCGCGCTCGGCGGCCTCGTGCTGGCTTCCAGCGTGCTGCGCGGCAAGCTCGCGCCGTGGGCGATTTCCATCCTCCACGCCCTGCTCGGTGCCAGCGGGCTGGTGCTGCTGATCGTCACCGTGCTGCAGGGCCAGGGCGCGGGCCGCGTGACAGCGGCGCTCGGGATCCTGGTGGTCGCGGCGCTCGGCGGCTTCTATCTCGCCTCGCTGCACCTGCGCAAGCAGGTGGCGCCGAAGGCGGTCGTGTTCGTGCATGCGGGCGTGGCGGTGGTCGGGTTCCTGACCCTGCTCAGCGCGGTGCTGGCGATCTAGCACGCGCCGCAGGAGACAAGCCGTGAACGGCACCCGCCACCCCCTGCATCCGGCGCTGGTGCACTTCCCGGTCGCCTGCTGGTCGCTGGCGACCATCGCCGACGTGGCAAGCCTGTGGCTTGGCCAGCCGGCGTGGTGGCTGGCCGGCGTGTTGCTGGTGATCGGCACGATCGCCGCGCTGGCGGCGATGGGGGCGGGCCTGTTCGAGTTCGCGCGCATCGCGGAAGGCAGCCCGGCGCTGGCCGATGCCCGCCGGCACATGCTGCTGGCGATGGCCGCCTGGGTGTTCTACGCCGCCAGCTTGCTGCTGCGGCTGCAGGGCACCACCCTGGTCGCACCGGAGTGGCCGGCGCTGGCGACGAGCCTGGCGGGTTTTCTTTGCCTTGGCGCGGCCGGGTGGCTGGGCGGCAAGCTGGTCTACCAGCATCGCATCGGCGGAACATAGACCTTATTGCCGTAGGTCGGGGCTACGCCCCCGACGGCTTCTGATCTTCTGGCGTGAAGGCAAGGCCGGGTGATTCGACGCAAAAAGCCGTCGGGGGCGTAGCCCCGACCTACGACGCGTCGCGATGTCCCGGCTGCTACAGGCGCTCGGTCGGCTCCAGCGCGCCCGCATCGGGCTGGGCGTCAGGCACATGGCGGCCGGGCGGCCCCATCTCCCAGCGCCAGAACACCCAGCCCAGCAGCGCGAACAGCGCCGAGGCGAGCGCGAGGTGGATGCCCCTGTGGCTGAGCAGCGGCGACAGCACGCCGGCCACGACCGCGTTCATCACCAGTCCGGTGAACGCCTGCAGCGACGACGCCGAGCCGCGCTGGCGCGGGTACATGTCGAGCACGGCGAGCGTCAGGATCGGGAACACCAGCGCGATGCCGAACGAGCCGATAGACATCGGCAGCACCGCCCACGGGATCGACGGCACCGGCACGAGCAGGTTATAGGCCACGTTGGCCACCGCGCCGACGCCGCAGCAGGCGAAACCGATGTTCGCCAGCCGCGCGCCGCTGATCCTGCCGGCCATGCGCCCGGAGGTGTATGCGCCCAGCATCATGCCGCCGATCATCGGGATGAAGAACCAGCCGAACTGGCGCTCGTTGAGGTCCATCAGGTCCATCACGAACGCAGGCGCCGAGGCGATGTACAGGAACAGCGAACTGAAGTTGAACGCGCCCGAGGCCGCCAGCCGCTGGAAGCGCGGGTTGGCGAAGATCGCCCAGTAGTCGCGCACCAGCCGGCGCGGCGCCAGCGACAGGCGCAGGTGCGGCGGATGCGTTTCCGGCAGCGCCACCGACACCACCAGCAACAGCAGCAGCGCGAACCCGACCAGGAACCAGAAAATTGCCGTCCAGTGGCCCCAGCCCAGGATCCAGCCGCCGATGATCGGCGCGATCGCCGGCGCCACGCCGAAGATCATCGACACCTGGCTCATCAGCCGCTGCGCGTCGTCGCCGTGCAGCACATCGCGGATCAGCGCGCGACCGACGATCAGGCCCACGCCTGCCGACAGGCCCTGCAGCGCGCGGAACGCGAGCAGCGTCGGCAGGTCGCTCGACAGCGCGCAGCCCACCGAGGCCAGCGTGAACACGGCCAATCCACCGATGATGACCTTGCGCCGGCCGATCGCGTCCGACAGCGGCCCGTGCACCACGCTCATCAGCGCGTACGCGATCAGGTAGACGCTGATCGTCTGCTGCATCGCCACCTTGTCGGCGTGCAACTCGCGGCCGATGTGCTCGAACGCGGGGAAGATCGTGTCGATCGAGAACGGGCCGAACATGGCCAGCCCGCCCAGCAGGAAGGCGAGGCGGCGGAGCGGGATGG
>DATCYC010000279.1:0-6326 GCA_036570525.1 Luteimonas sp. | reverse complement strand
GCTGGACCGGAGAGATCTTCCGGCCGTGTTCGCGGCCCTGAAGCACTGCCGCGGCAGCGCCGCGTCATCGTGTCGACTGGCCCGGGTGGGGCCGGAGGTGCGCGTCGAACCGGGCTGTCGTTTCTCCCCGAACCTGCCGATTGCTTCGCTGCCCGCGCACTATGACGCCGCACGGTCGCGAGGGCCCGGACCCCGCGCACGGTTCGGGAATAAACTGCGCGCATGGCCAAGCTGTACTTCTATTATTCGGCGATGAACGCCGGAAAGACCACGACGCTGCTGCAGAGCGCGCACAACTATCGCGAGCGCGGGATGCGCGTGGCGATCCTGTCGCCGCGGCTGGACCACCGCGCCGGCAGCGGCAGGGTCGCGTCGCGGATCGGACTGAGTGCGGACGCGGTCGGCTTCGACGCCGGCGACGACCTGCTGGCATGGGCGAACGCCGACATCGCCACGCACGGGCGCCTGGACTGCCTGCTGGTGGACGAGGCGCAGTTCCTGCGCAAGCCGCAGGTGTGGCAGCTGACCGAAGTCGTCGACCGGCTGCGCATCCCGGTGCTGTGCTACGGCCTGCGCACGGATTTTCGCGGCGAACTGTTCGAGGGCAGCCAGTACCTGCTGGCGTGGGCGGACGAGATCAGCGAGATCAAGACCATCTGCCACAGCGGCAGCAAGGCGACGATGACCGTGCGCGTGGACGACAGCGGGCGTGCGGTGCACGACGGGCCGCAGGTGGAGATCGGCGGCAACGAGCGCTACATCTCGGTCAGCCGCGCCGAGTTCAAGAAGATCGTGCGCGGCGAGGGGCGGATCGAGCCGCTGCAGGAGCGCCTGCCGCTGTCGACGCCGGGCGACAAGTCGTCCTGACCGCGATCGTGCAGGAGCGGCTTCAGCCGCGATCTTTTGCCTTGACCCCTCCCCCTGCCTTCGCAGGGGCGGGAGCCGGAGCAACTGCAAGAACTCGCGGCTGTGAAACCGCTCCCACAAGGGCGAACTAGCCAGGGCCCTCGACAGCCGCTCGGCAGCCGTCGCGGATGGCGTCGACCTCGCGCACCACCGCGCCGCCTTCGGGCTGGGCCTGCTGCAGGGACAGGTCGAGCGCGTCGAGCCGGGCCAGCACCTGTTCGCGCTGCGGGCCGTGGCAGGTGCGTTCGGACAGGTAGGCGCGGGCGAGCCATGCGACGCGTCGTTGCTCGATGTCGCTGGCCGACAGGCTGGCCAGGCGCTCGAGCCGGCCGAGCGCCGGCGCGCCGCCGGCGCGCGCCTGCAGCCGCGCCAGGGACAGCTCCGCACGCAGTGCGTGCGGGTGCGTGGCGCCGTAGCCCTGGCGGGCCAGCGTCACGGACTGCCGAAGCTGTCGTTCGGCCGTTGCGTGGTCGCCCAGCCCGATGCTGGTTTCGCCCAGCAGGCGCAGGGTGTCGCCGAGCAGGCCCTGGTGGTCGCCCGGCATCGCCTCGCGCAGGCGCAGCGATTCGCGCAGCTGAAGCCTGGCCTCGGTGTCGCGGCCGGCGTCGTGCAGGATCATCCCGCGGTTGAACAGCTGCGCCGCCAGCAGCTGCGCATGGCCGGGCTTGCGGCTGATGGCAATGGCGCGGTCGAGGTTGCGCAGCGCGGCGTCGGTGTCGCCGCGCTCCCAGTCGACGATGGCCAGCGAGTTGTAGTTGCGCGAGACCTCCTCGTGTTCCATCCCCAGCCGTGCCAGCAGCCAGGCCTGGCTGCTGGTGAACTCCGCGGCGGCCTCGCTGTAGCGGCCCTGGTCGACGTGCAACGCTGCGAGCTGCCGGCGCGCATCGACGGTGGCGCGGTGCTGCGGCCCCTGCAGGTCGAGCGAGAGCGCCAGCGCCTTGCGGCAGTCTTCCTCGGCGCCGCGGACGTCGCCCTGCGCGCGGCGCAGCGTGCACAGGCTGCCCAGGATGTCGACCGCCAGCGGATGACGATCGCCGACCCGGGCGTGCAGCTGCGCAAGCGCCCGGCGCAGTTCTTCCTGCGCGCGCGCGGTGTCGCCGGTGGCCGCGTGCAGGCGGGCCAGGTCGACGAGGTTCTCCACCACTCCGGCCTCGTTTTGCAGCGGGTCGCGGCGCAGCGCCAGCGAGCGTTCGAACATCAGCCGCGCCGCGTCGTACTGGCCGGCCTGGTGCTGGCAGCGCCCGAGCTGCGAATAGAACTCCGACGCCTGCGCCGGCAGCTGGTGTTCCTCGCGCCGCGCCAGCGCCTGCCAGGGCCGCATGCCGTCGATGCAGTCGGCATGGCGTCCGAGCATGCGCCGGGTATGACCCAGGTCGGTCGCCGATTCCAGCCGCAGGCTCGGCGGCACGTTGTCGAGCGCATCGAGGATCGCCGTCTGGCGGTCGAGCAGCGTGGCCGCGTCGTCGTAGTCGCCCAGGCCCAGGCGCAGGCGCGCGATCACGCCGAACAGTTCGGCGCGCGCTTCGGGCTGGCGCGCCAGTTCGATGTCGCCGCGCTGCACGCCCGCATCGAGCAGCTGCCGCACGTCCAGCGGTACGCCATCGGGCGTGCTGGCGGCGTTCTCGAACAGGCCGACGACGAAGTCCTTCAGCGCCTGCGCGCGCGCGCCTTCCTGCACGAACTGCCGCGACTGCCACAGCACGATCCCCAGCGCCGCGGCCAGGGTCGCGGCCACCAGCGTCCCGCTCACCAACGCCCAGCGGTGGCGGCCGGCGTACTTGCGCAGGCGGTAGGCCAAGCTCTGCGCGCGCGCGTGCACCGGCTTGCCGTCGAGGTAGCGCTGCAGGTCCAGCGCCATCGCTTCCACCGAGGGGTAGCGCTGCTCGGTGCGCTTGGCCAGCGCCTTGAGCACGATGTTGTCGAGGTCGCCGCTGATCTGCCGCGCGCGTTTTCGCGGCGCGGCCGGGTCGCTCGGCTTGTCGTCATCGGTGCCGCGCAGCAGCGTCGACGACGGCTTGAGCGGGTCGGCGCCGAGGATCGCTTCCTCCCACTCGGCGTCGGTCTGGCGCTTGAGCCGGTAGGGCTTGGCGCCGCTGAGCAGTTCGTACAGCACCACGCCCAGCGAGTACACGTCGGTCATCGTGGTGACCGGCTCGCCGCGGATCTGTTCGGGCGCGGCGTAGTGCAGGGTGAACGCGCGCAGGCCGGTACCGGTGTTGTCCGGTGCCTGCTCGGCGGTGTCGAGCAGCTTGGCGATGCCGAAGTCGAGCAGGCGCACTTCGTCGAGCGGGGTGACCAGGATGTTCGACGGCTTCAGGTCGCGATGCACGATCAGGTTGGCGTGGGCGTGGCTGACCGCTTCGCAGACCTGCATGAACAGGCGCACGCAGGCCGGCACGTCCAGCGCGCGCGTCCTGCACCAGTCGGTGATCGGTTCGCCGTCGACGTAGTCCAGCGCCAGGTAGGGCTGGTTGTCGGCGCTGATGCCGGCGTCGAGCAGGCGCGCGATGTGCGGATGCCCCAGGCGCGCGAGGATCTGCCGCTCGCGGGTGAAGCGCAGGCGCAGGTTGGGATCGGCCAGGCCCGGGCGCAGCAGCTTGAGCGCCACCCGGCGCTGGTACAGGCCGTCGGCGCGGCTGGCCAGCCAGACCTGGCCCATGCCGCCTTCGCCGAGCAGGCGTTCGAGCTTGTACGGCCCGATCAGGGCGTCCGGTCGCGCGCCCGGCAGCGGTGCGATCAGCGGCTGCGACAGGAAATCGTCGCCCTCTTCCTCCAGCGCCAGCAGTCCGGCCAGGTCTTCGGCCAGCTGCGGATCCTCCTCACGCAGCGAGGCCAGGCTGCGCTCGCGCGTCGGCGGGTCGAGCTCGAGCAGCGCGTCGAGCAGCGGGGACAGCCGTTGCCAGCGTTCGGCGTCCACGAGGCGTCAGCCGGGCCGCGCGCGCCGGGCGCCATGCGGGGAAATTTGCTTCACGGCGCGCCGCGCGTTGGTGTCGCAGCGGGGAGCGTGCTTGTGGTCGTGTTTCGGCACCGGCAGGTTCCTCGCGACGTGCGGGATGGCAGGCGATGGTGGCCGTGCCTTATCGCCCGCCGTCTTCATCGCCCTGCAGCGCCGCCAGCAGGAACAGCTTGGCCTTCTGCCAGTCGCGGCGGATGCTGCGCTCGGAGCGGTCGAGCAGGGCGGCGATCTCCATCTCCGACAGGCCGGCGAAGTAGCGCAGCTCGACCACGCGCGCCAGGCGCTCGTCCACCGCCGCCAGCTTGGTCAGGGCGGTATCCAGGCCCAGCATGTCCTCGTCCAGGCGCAGGCCGCCCTCGATGTCCTCGGGCAGGTCGGTGACCCGGTGCAGGTCGCCGCCGCGCTTCTGCGCCAGGCGCTGGCGGGCGTAGTCGACCACCACGCTGCGCATGGCCGAGGCGGCATAGGCGAAGAAGTGCGCGCGATCGTCGAACTTGGCCTCGCGCCGGCCGATCAGCTTCAAGTAGGCCTCGTGGACCAGCGCGGTGGCATCCAGGGTCTGCCCATGCTGGCCGGCGAGCTGGCGCCGGGCCATCGAGTGCAGTTCCTGGTAGAGCGTGGCGAGCACGCGATCGAGCGCCCCGCGGTCGCCATCGCGTGCGGCATCGAGCAGGGCGGTGATGTCAGCGGTGTCGGCCATGGGCTCCCCTTGGAGGCGACGATCATAGCGCGCGAGGCCGGCCGGAGGCTTGTGGCGCCCGGTACCGGAGGGTGGGGGCTTTTGCAGGAGCGCCTAGCGTTGGCAATGCCCGCACCACACCGTCGCCCGCTGGCCGATCTGCGCCTGCTTCAGTGGCCGGCCGCAGTTCGGGCAGGGGGCGCCGCCACGGCCGTACGCGCTCAGCTCCTGCACGAAATAGCCCGGTGCGCCGTCCGGGGCGAGGAAGTCGCGCAGCGTGGTGCCGCCGCGGGTGATGGCGTTTTCGAGGATGCGCCGTACCGCGTCGGCGAGCAGGCGGTAGCGCTCGCGCGAGACCTTGCCGGCGGCGCGCAGCGGCGAGACGCCGGCGGCAAACAGCGCCTCGGCGGCGTAGATGTTGCCCACGCCGACCACCACCCGCTGGTCCATCAGGAAGGTCTTCACCGGCGCCCGGCGCCCACGGCTGCGCGCGAACAAATAATCTCCGTCGAAAGCAGCGCCGTCGCCGCCCAACGGCTCCGGCCCCAGTCCGCGCAGCAGCGGATGCATTTCGCCCGACGGCTGCCACAGCAGGCAGCCGAAGCGGCGCGGATCGTTGAAGCGCAGCACCCGGCCGCCGCCGCGGCCCGACCCCGCGAGCGCGATGTCGAAGTGGTCGTGGACACGCACCGGCGCGTCGGCCGGAAGCACCCGCAAACTGCCGGACATGCCCAGGTGCAGCAGCGCGCTGCCGGCGGCGGTGTCGAGCAGCAGGTACTTGGCGCGGCGGCGCACCGCGTCGATGCGCTGGCCCGGCAGCCGTTCGGCGATGTCGGGCGGGATCGGCCAGCGCAGGTCCGGCCGGCGCAGCGTCACGGCGGCCACGCGCCGGCCCTCCAGGTGCGGCGCCAGGCCGCGCCGGGTGGTCTCGACTTCGGGCAGTTCGGGCATCGGGCAAGTGTCGCAGACGGTTGTGGGCCGCGGTACGGAAAGCGGCGCCTTGCGGACGCGCGCGGTGCCGCCAGGACAAACGTGAACGGGCAAAGCGACGCGCCCCTGCGGATGAACGCGGCCGCCCCATACCCACCCGCAGGGATGGCTTTCGACCGGGCGCGGCCCCATCATGCCTGGACACGTTCACCAGATCCCGCATACCCGATGCCTGCTTCGACTCTTGATTTCCTCGCCGGCGGCCTGCTCCAGTTCGGCTGGGGCGAGATGCTGCTGTACCTGCTCGTCGCCACCCAGCTGACCATCTTCGCGGTCACGCTCTACCTGCACCGCAGCCAGGCGCACCGCGGCGTCGACTTCCACCCGGCGATCGCCCACTTCTTCCGCTTCTGGACGTGGCTGACCACGTCGATGATCACCCGCGAGTGGGTGGCCATCCACCGCAAGCATCACGCCAAGTGCGAGACCGAGGACGACCCGCACAGCCCGATGTACAAGGGCATCAAGACGGTGTTCTGGCGCGGCGTGGAACTGTACCGCGAGGCGCGCGGCATGCGCGCGGACATCGAGCAGTACGGCAAGGGCGCGCCGAACGACTGGATCGAACGCCACCTGTACACCCCGCACGCGACGATGGGCCCGACCGTGCTGCTGTTCGTCAGCTTCGCGCTGTTCGGTTTCATGGGCGTGGCCGTGTGGGCGATCCAGATGGCGTGGATCCCGTTCTGGGCCGCGGGCGTGGTCAACGGCCTTGGCCACTGGTGGGGCTACCGAAACTTCGAGACCACCGACACCGCCACCAACCTCACCCCGTGGGGCGTGTGGATCGGCGGC
>DATCYC010000278.1:0-6946 GCA_036570525.1 Luteimonas sp. | reverse complement strand
AGTTCGTGGATCAGCAGCTTCAGCCACAGCTCCGAGGTCTGGTGCTGGATGATGAACAGCATCTCGTCGTGGTGCGGCGGGTCCGACAGAGGGACCTGGGCAGACAGCAGGCGGTCGAGTTGCAGGTAGCCGGCATAGGTCATGCGCCCGGCCAGGTCGGTATGGATGCTGTCTTCGAGCGCGCGTTCGTTGTTGTCGATGGCCATGCGTTCATTTTAGCGACAAACCCGGTCACGCCGCGCTGCGTCATGCGGCTGCCATCGTGCTGCGGCACAATCGGGCACTCGCGGCGAGGGGACCGCCCCATGGGCAGGATCATCCGTACGAGGGGAGTCTCGATGAACAGGTTCGCGCGCCGGCTGGCGCTGGCTTTGCTGTTGTCCTGCGGCGTTTGCGCCGCGCACGCGCAAGTAGTGATCAGCCAGGTGTACGGCGGCGGAGGCAACTCCGGCGCGACCCTGAAAAGCGACTTCATCGAGCTGCACAACAACGGCAGCGACACCGTCAGCGTCGAAGGCTGGTCGGTGCAGTACGCCTCGTCCTCGGGCTCGACTTGGCAGGTCACACCGCTGGCGGGCAGCATCGGGCCGGGCGGCTACTACCTGGTCAAGCAGAACGACGGCGCCGGTGGCACCCAGGACCTGCCCACGCCCGACGCCGTCGGCACCATCTCGATGAGCGGCAGCAGCGGCAAGGTCGCGCTGAGCGAAAGCACCGCCGCGCTCGGTGGCAGCTGCCCGACCGGCAACGCCGACTTCGTCGGCTACGGCAGCGCCAACTGCTCGGAGGGCTCGGACGCCGCGCCCGGGCTGAGCAACACCACCGCCGCGCTGCGCAACGGCGGCGGCTGCACCGACACCAACGTCAACGGCGCGGACTTCGCGTCCGGCACGCCGAACCCGCGCAACAGCGCTTCAGCGCCGAACGTGTGCGCCGGCGGCGGCCAGCCGGTGCTCACGGTCGCCAACGTCGGCCTGGCCGAAGGCAACAGCGGCAACACCGCGTTCGACTTCGTCCTGAGCCTGAGCGAACCGGCCGGGGAAGGCGGCGTCTCCTTCGACGTCTCCACCAGCGACGGCACCGCGACCGCCGGCAGCGACTACGTCGCGATCGCCACCACCGCGATGTCGATCGCAGAGGGCGACGACAGCGCCATCGTCACCGTGCAGGTCATCGGCGACACCGACAACGAGGCCGACGAGACCTTCTTCGTCGACGTCGCCAACGTCACCGGCGCGCTGCCGGAATCGCTGCAGGCAACGGGCACGATCCTCAGTGACGACTTCAACCTGGTCCCGGTGCACGCCATCCAGGGCGCCGGCGCGAGTTCGCCACTGCTCGGCCAGACCGTGATCACCAGCGCCATCGTCACCGCGGTACGCAACAACGGCTTCTTCATCCAGATGCCCGACGCCGAGGCCGACGCCAACCCGCTGACCTCCGAGGGCGTGTTCGTGTTCACCAGCGCCGCGCCGCCGGCCGACGTGGTCGTCGGCAACCGCGTGCAGGTGCGCGGCGAGGTGCAGGAATACGTGCCTTCGCAGGACCCGACCCAGCCGCCGCTGACCGAACTGGGCGGCTCGCCGGTCATCACCCTGGTGTCCACCGGCAACCCGCTGCCGGCGCCGGTCGAACTGACCGCCACGTTCCCGGACCCGGCTGGCGACTTCGACCAGCTCGAGCGCCTGGAAGGCATGCGCGTCACCGCGGCCAGCCTGACGGTCAACGCGCCCACCCTGGGCAGCGTCAGCGAGACCAACGCCACCGCGACCAGCAACGGCGTCTTCCACGCCGTGGTCACCGGCGTGGCGCGCGCCTACCGCGAGCCGGGCGTGCAGCAGCCCGACCCGCTGCCCGCCGGCAGCCCGGCCGGCGTGCCGCGCTGGAACACCAACCCCGAGGTCGTCGCGGTCAGCAGCCGCGCGCTCGGCGGCGACACCGCCGACGTGATGTCCGGCTGCCTGGTCACCGGCGCGACCGGCCCGCTCGACTACACCTTCCGCCGCTACACGATCTACCCGGAGACCTCGGTGCAGGTCGACTGCAGCGCCGTCGCCCTGCCCGCGCCCGCGCTGGAACCGGGCGATGACGACGTGGCCATCGCCAGCTTCAACATGGAGCGCTTCTTCGACGACACCAACGACCCGGCGGTCGGCGAACCGGTGCTCACCCCGCTCGCCTACCAGACGCGCCTGGACAAGGCCTCGATGGCGATCCGCGACTACCTGCACGCGCCCGACATCCTCGCAGTGCAGGAGATGGAGAACCTCACCGTGCTGCAGGGCCTCGCCGCGCGCATCGGCGAGGACGCGATCGCCAACGGCCAGCCCGACCCGCAATACGCGGCCTACCTGGAGGAAGGCAACGACGTCGGCGGCATCGACGTGGGCTACCTGGTCAGCACTGCCGAAGTCGGCGCCGGCATCCCGCGCGTGCAGGTGCTGGGCGTGACCCAGGAGGGCAAGGCCACCACCTGGATCGAACCCGACGGCGACACCAGCCTGCTCAACGACCGCCCGCCGCTGCTGCTGCAAGCGCAGGTCAACTTCAGCGACGGCCGCAGCCTGCCGCTGACCGCGATCGTGGTCCACCAGCGCTCGCTCAACAGCGCCGAGGAGGACAGCCCGAGCGGCGTGCGCGTGCGCGCCAAGCGCCAGGAGCAGGCGCGCTTCCTCGCCAACCTGGTCCAGGGGCGCCAGGTCGCCGACCCGTCCGAACACATCGTGGTGCTGGGCGACTTCAACGCCTTCGAGTTCAACGACGGCTACGGCGACTCGATGGGCACGGTCACCGGCCTGCCCAGCGCGGACGACACGACCGTGGTGCCGGGCGACGGCGCCGACCTGGTCGACCCGGACCTGTACGACCTGACGTTCCTCAACACCCCGGACGTCAGCTACTCGTACGCGTTCGACGGCAACATCCAGTCGCTCGACCACGTGCTGGCCAACGCCGCGCTGATGAACGCGTCCGACGTGGATACGCTCTCGGTCAGCCACGCGCGCATCAATGCCGACTTCCCGGCCGTGGCGCGCAACGCCACCGACTCGCCCACGCGCCTTTCCGACCACGACCCGACCCTGCTGCTGCTGCGGCTGAAGACGGCGCAGTCGGCCGACCTGCACGTGGCGGCGAACGTGTCGCCGGGCAGCGTGCTGCCGGGGGAGACGGCGACCTTCACGGTCGACGTCGGCAACGGCGGGCCGGATGCGGCTGCTTTCGCCGCGATCGCGTTCGTGTTCGACCAGGCGGTGGACCCGGTGGTCACCGCGCCTGCCGGCTGGGCGTGCGGCCCCGCGGACACCGCGACTACCACCACGGTGACCTGCACCATCGACACGCTTGCCGCGGGCGCCACCCAGTCGTTCTCGCTGGCCGTGACCGCCACCGCCGCACAGGCCGGCACCACGCTGGGCCTGGCGGCCGCGGTGCAGTCGCAGGCGCCGGATCCGGTCGAAGGCAACGACAGCGCGCAGGCGGCGCTGGAAGTACTCCTGCCGCCGCAGGCCGACCTGTCGCTGTCGATCGACGGCCCGGCCACGCTGCCGCGCAGGGCGTTCCGCGCGGAGTACGCGTTCACCCTGGCCAACAGCGGCACCATCGCGGCGGCGCAGCCGACACTGGTAATCGAGGGCAACACGATGACCGCGACCGCGTCGGTGCAGGCGCCGGCCGGCTGGCAGTGCAGCAAGCAGTACAACGGCAGCCCGCGTTCGGCCACGTTCACCTGCACCGCCGCGTCTCTGGCGGCGGGTGCGAGCGCGGACTTCGCGGTCAGGGTCAACACCCGGCCGACGCCGGCCGGACGCGTGATCGTGGTCCAGGGTTCGGCCAGTTCGCCGACGCCGGACGCCAACCCGGCCGACAACCAGGCCTCGTTCGGGACCAGCGTGCTGTAGTCGACACGCAGCGCAGTCAAGGGAAAGCGCGGCTCCGGCCGCGCTTTTTCCTGGAGCTTGCTGTTCTGGGAGGGATGGACGGCCGTCCATACGCCACCGTCTCCTGCCGCAGCGCGCAACGGGAGTTTTCGCGCCAGCGGGTATCATCGGCGGACTGTCACGGGGCCACGCGCCCCGCGACGCGCGCCAGGACCGGCATTCCGGCCCCGGCCCGCCCGTCCGGACCTCCACCGCGCACCCCGCGGGCACGCGCGGTCCGGGCCCGCCCCGATACCACCCAGGACCAGGATTGCGATGACCATCGCCGCGAAATTCGAAATCGAATACCTCCAGTACCTCGGCCCCGACGGCAAACTGTCGGGCAAACTGCCGCCAGCGGTGAAGGACGCCAAGGCGCTCGTGCCGCTGCTCAAGCAGATGCTGTACGTGCGCACCTTCGACACCAAGGCCATCGCCCTGCAGCGCACCGGCAAGCTCGGCACCTACGCCGCCAGCCTCGGCCACGAGGCCACCCACGTCGGCATCGGCGCCTCCATGCGCCCCGAGGACGTGTTCGCGCCCAGCTACCGCGAGTACGGCGCCCAGTTCATGCGCGGCGTGCAGCCGCGTGAAGTGCTGATGTACTGGGGCGGCGACGAACGCGGCAACGACTTCCAGGGGCCGAAGAACGACTACCCGTGGTGCGTGCCGATCGCCACCCAGTGCCTGATGGCGGCCGGCGCGGCACTGTCGTTCAAGCTGCGCAAGCAGGACCGGATCGCCGTGGCTTGCTGCGGCGACGGTGGCTCGTCCAAGACCGACTTCTACGCCGCGCTCAACTCCGCCGGCGCCTACAAGCTGCCGCTGGTGCTGTGCGTGATCAACAACGGCTGGGCGATCTCGGTCCCGCGCTCCGCGCAGACCGGCGCCGAAACGCTTGCGCAGAAAGGCCTGGCCGGCGGGCTGCACTGCCTGCAGGTCGACGGCAACGACCTGGTCGCCGTGCTCGAAGGCATGCGCCGCGCCGCCGAACGCGCGCGCAAGGGCGAAGGCGGCAGCGTCATCGAATTCATGACCTACCGCCTGCACGACCACACCACCGCCGACGACGCCCGCCGCTACCGCGGCGAGGACGAGGTCAAGGACGCCTGGACGCGCGAACCGATGCTGCGCCTGCGCAAGTACCTGACCGCGCAGAAGCTCTGGGACGAGGCGACGGAAAAGGCCTGGATCGAGGAATGCGGCCGCCTGGTCGACATCGAGATCAACGCCTACCTCGAACTGCCGGTGCAGCCGGTCGAGGCGATGTTCGATTACCTGTACGGCGATCCGCCGCCGGAGCTGCTGGAACAGCGCGCCGCCGCCATTGCCCTGGAGAAGCGCGCATGAGCGCCGCGAAGAAGCAGGCCGCCGCGGCCGACACCAAGTCGGCACCGGCCGCCATCACCCTGATCGAGGCGATCACCCAGGCGCTCGCCTACGAGATGCGCAACGACGACTCCGTGCTCGTCCTCGGCGAGGACGTCGGGGTCAACGGCGGCGTGTTCCGCGCCACCGCCGGCCTGTCGCAGACCTTCGGCACCGAGCGCGTGCTCGACACGCCGCTCGACGAAACCACGATCGCCGGCCTGACCGTCGGCATGGCCTCGCAGGGCATGAAGCCGGTCGCCGAGGCGCAGTTCGACGGCTTCATGTACCCGATGGTCGACTTCATCGTCTGCCACGCCGCGCGCATGCGCTACCGCACCCGCGGTCGCCTGACCTGCCCGATGGTGCTGCGCGTGCCGTGGGGCGGCGGCATCCGCGCGCCGGAGCACCATTCGGAGGCCAACGAGTCGATCTTCACCAACGTGCCCGGCCTGCGCGTGGTGCTGCCGTCGTCGCCGGCGCGCGCCTACGGCCTGCTGCTGGCCGCGATCCGCGACCCGGATCCGGTGATCTTCATGGAGCCCAAGCGCATCTACCGCCAGTACAAGGAAGTGGTCGCCGACGACGGCGAGGCGCTGCCGCTGGATGTCTGCTACGTGCTGCGCGACGGCACCGACCTGACCCTGGTCACCTGGGGCGCGCAGGTCAAGGAGACGCTGGAAGCCGCGGAGAAGCTCGCCGGCGAAGGCATCAGCGCCGAGGTCATCGACGTGGCCACGCTCAAGCCGCTCGACTTCGACACCATCGCCGAATCGGTCGCCAGGACCGGGCGCTGCGTGATCGTGCACGAAGCGGCGAAGACCGCCGGCTTCGGCGCCGAGATCGCCGCGCGCCTGGCCGAGGAGTCGATGTTCGACCTGGTTGCGCCGGTCGAGCGCGTCACCGGCTACGACACCCACATCCCGCTGTTCCGGCTGGAGATGAAGTACCTGCCGAGCGTGGACAAGATCGTGGCCGCGGCGAAGCGCGTGATCGCGGCCGGATAGCTGGAGCATTTGTTGTCATCCCGGGCGCGGCGAGGGATCTTTCCCGCCGCCCCGGTACAACCCAGATCCCTCACTTCGTTCGGGATGACAATCCCGGGCGATCCCCAGGAAACATCATGACCAACAAGAAATTCCTGCTCCCCGACCTCGGCGAAGGCCTGCCGGATGCCACCATCGTCGAGTGGTACGTCAAGGAAGGCGACACCATCCGCCTCGACGACAACCTGGTGTCGATGGAAACCGCCAAGGCCGTGGTCGACGTGCCCTCGCCCGTCTCGGGCAAGGTGCTCAAGCTCGCCGGCGGCGCCGGCGACGTGATCGTGACCGGCACGATGCTGGCCGAGTTCGAGCTGGACCCGAACGCGCCGCAGCGCGCCGAGGGCCAGGACACCGGGCACCACCACGGCGGCGCGGGCAGCGATGCGCCCAGCGACGGCGACAAGGTCATCGCCTCCGACGAAGGCGGCGAGATCAGCGAGTCCGGCAAGCCGGCGCCGCAAGCGGAAGCCGGCGGCGAGCGCGCCGACAGCGGCACCGTGGTCGGCGCGATGGAATCCTCGAACGCGATCCGCAGCGAACAGGCCTCCTCGGCCGGCGGCGTCAAGGCGATGCCGGCGGTCCGCGCGATGGCGCGCAAGCTGCGCGTCGACCTGT
>DATCYC010000277.1:0-6896 GCA_036570525.1 Luteimonas sp. | reverse complement strand
TGTTCGCCGACCGCGTCGGCAACAGCAGCGTGACCATCGGCCACACCATCGCCAGCGCCGACGGCGCCACCGTGTATGCCGATGGGCACGTGGTGATGGTGTGGATCGACCGCGCCAGCGGGCGGCCGACGCCGCTGCCCGAGGTCGTGCGCCGCGCCGCCCCGGCGTAGGGCCGCCAGCTTCAGGAACGACCGCCGCCGAGCATCTCGTCGCCGCGCAGCCCGTGTCGCGCCATCAGCCGGTACAGGGTGACGCGCGAGATGCCGAGTTCGCGTGCAGTTGCCGCCAGCCGGTGGCCGTTGCGCTGCAGCGCGCGTTCGATCGCCGCGCGTTCGCCCTGGCAGCGGGCGGCGTCGAGCGTTTCCGGGGTGCCGGTTTCGGTTGCGTCCAGGCGCAGGTCGCGGGCGGTGATGCAGGGTCCGTCGCACATGACCACCGCCTGGCGCACGCGGTTGATCAGTTCGCGCACGTTTCCCGGCCACGAATAGCGCTGCATCGCCTGCTGCGCGCACGGCGCGAAGCCGCGGATCCTGCGCGTGGCCTCCCCCGCATGGTGCCGCAGCGCGTGGGCGGCAATCAGGGCAATGTCCCCGCCCCGCTCGCGCAGCGGCGGCTGGTGCAGTTCGATCACCCGCAGCCGATGGTAAAGATCCTCGCGGAAGCGGCCTTCGGCCACCGCCGCGGCAAGGTCGACATGGGTGGCCGTGAGGATGCGCACGTCTACGCGCACCTCGCCGTGGCCACCGAGGCGTTCGAGGCTGCCCTGCTGCAGGAAGCGCAGCAGCGAAGCCTGCGAATCCATCGGCAGGTCGCCGATCTCGTCCAGGAACAGGGTCCCGCCGTTCGCCATCTCGATGCGCCCTAGCTTGCGCTGCGTCGCACCGGTGAACGCGCCGCGTTCGTAGCCGAACAGTTCGGACTGCACCAGGGTTTGCGGGATCGCCCCGCAGTTGATCACCACGAACGGCCGCTCGCTGCGCGCCGAGTGGCGGTGGATGGCCAGCGCTGCGAGTTCCTTGCCGGTTCCGGTCTCACCGGCGATGTACACAGGCGCTTCGGTGGTCGCGGCCTTCTGCAACATCTGCTGCATGGCTTGCATGGCGGCGCTTTCGCCGATCATGTCGTCGCCGCCCGCGTTGCGGGAATGGCATGGCATTTCGTCCGGCGACAGCGCCGCCATGCCATGCGCATGTCCCAGTACCACGCCCAGCAGGCTGCTGGCGCACGGCAGGGTGACGTAGTCGTGGCAGTACTGGTGGACCAGGCGCCGTACCCAGGCCTGCTCCAGCTGCTTCTGGGTGATGCCCGCGACCCAGCCGATCCGCGGAGCCGTCAGCACCGGCATCAACTGGTCAACGCGCGTGGGCCCCGCCTTGCGCGGATCGGCCCCGCGCAAGTCCAGCAGCGCCGCGAAACAGGCATGCGGCTGGGTCTTGAGCAGTCTCAGGATGTCACTGGCGCTTTCGGCCTTCCACGATCGCCAGCCGTGCCGCGGCAGGCCATCGAGATCACCGGCTGGTCCCACTCCCGCCATCGAAACCATGATCAGGTCGCGCGTTTCCTGCCTGGCCGGCATGTACCCCTCGTTCCATGCACCCGCCCCCCCCGGGCACCCGGATGTCGTATCACATCAGGCAACGTCGCCCTGCAGGGGAAGCGGCCACGGCCACGGCCACGGCGGGGCGTCAGAAGGTGATCGGCACCCGCACGTTCAGCGATACGTCCGGCGTGTCGTCGGTGACGCCGACGCCCAGCGCGACGTTCAGGCTGGTGTGGTCGTTGAACCGGTACGAGCCCCCGAGCACCAGCGTGCCCAGGACGATCCTCACCGAACCGGGCACATCCTTCCCGTTCTGCTTGGTCTCACCGACGATGCTCTGGTCGTAGCCGAGGCTGATCGCGGCGCGCTCGTTGAGGGCCAGCCCCACGCCGATGTTGAAGCCGATGATGTCGCCGGCGTCGACTTCGCCGATGAACTCGGTGGTCGTCTGCGGGAACCCCTCCGGCGCGCCGGTCAGCACCGTGCGCGAGACGTCCTCGCGCTTGAAGTTGTGCAGGTAGCTGAAGCTGCCGAAAAACACCACCGGGTCGGATGCGTACAGCCAGGTCACGCCCGGCTGGACGGCTGCGAAGCCGCTGCCGGTCGGCAATTCCAGAGGCAGGCCGGTGCCGGTGGCGTTGGCCACGCAGCGGGTGATGCAGTCGGTGGTGACCTCGAACAGGTCGGTGCCGGTGCGGCTCTTGTAGCGCAGCCACAGCACGTAGTACGGCCGGCTGGGGTCGCTGTTGGGAAGCTGGTAGCGGGCGGTGAACTCGATGTCGCCGATCCCGTGGCCGTCGGCATTGAACACGCTGTCCTGCGCGGTACCGGTGAAGATCTCCCTGCTGACCGTATCGCCGCTGATCCAGCTGTAGGGCACCCTGAGCTCCAGTTCCAGGTGGTTGGTCAAGCCGTAGCGGGTGCTCAGGGCGCCGGTGATGCTTGTGGTCTTGACTTGGCGCACGTCGATCAGGCCGATCAGGATCGCCGGGATGATGGTGTAGCCGACCAGCGCGACACGGTCGCTGGCCGAGTAGCCCAGTTGCAGCGACGGTTCCAGGACGAACTTCCCGCGCGGCGTCAGCACGCCGGGCTGGTCGAAGATCTGTGCAATCTCGGGCGGGCGCGAATCCGATTCCGGCGCGCGCCCGACCGGTTGCTGCGGAGCGGAGGCGGGCGCCGCCCGAGCCAACGCCGTGCCGGGGGCCTGCGCGCCCGGTGACGCCACGCCGGCGGCGATGAATGCCGGTGCCAGCTGCGGCGCCGCGTCGGCGGCCTCGCCACGCGCACGCAAGGCGTCAAGCTCGCCCGCCTGCGCCTGCGTCCACTGGCGGTCCCGGTCGTCGAGCGCGTCGAGCGTGCGCTGTTGCTCGCCCAGCATCTGGCGCAGCTGCGTGATCTGCTCGTCCTGCGCCCTGACCTTCGCTTCGAGCTGGTCGATGCGCTCGGTGTCCGCGGATGTCGACTGTGCGTGCGCCGCGCCGGCAATCGCCAGCAACAGTGCGTTGGCAAGCAAGACAACGGCGGCGATGTCCCCTGCTTTCCATCCCATCGTCGTCCCTTCCTCCATCAAGCCATGTGCGTGACCCGACGCCCCTGAGGTGCTGTCAGAGGCCGCCGGGAGCGGTGATGTTGGCGTTGCGCAGCGCATCGCCGACATTGAGCGCCTGCAGCAGGCCCAGCGTGTTGACGCTCACATCCAGCGTGGTGTGCGCGCGGATGTCCTGCCCGTTCAGGGTGTTCTGGATCACCAGCCCGCCGTTGTCGGCACCGTTGAACACGTTGCCCTGGCCGATCTGCACCAGTTGGGTCTGCGCCAGCCGCGACAGCGCTTCCGCCTCGGCCGGCGTCATGCGGGCCACGTCGGGAATGTCCACGCGCAGGTACGAGACCAGTTCACCGTTCACCCAGGCCACGCGCGCGATCCCGAACGACACGAGCAGGCCAGAAGGCAGCTGGAAGCCGCCGCGCAGGTCGTCCAGCAGCGCCGGATCCACCGGAACCCAGTCCGTGCCCGGCATCGCGCGTGCCTGCGCCGATGCGCGATCCGACCAGCCAACGCCCGCGCTGGCCAGCAGCGCCAGCAGCAGCAGGCGGCGCACGATCGTCCTGATGCCCGTGACCATGTCAGATGTCCCCCGGACCGCGTTTCGGCATGACGATCGACTGCAGGCTCTGCCTGCCCACGCCGGTTTCCAGCGGCGCCTGCGGCGCGACCCGCCAGTCGCGCGACTGGTTGAAATCGGCCAGTTCGCGCCGGTTGTGCACGACGAACAGCACGTTGTTGTCCCACAACCGCCCGAAGTCGCGGCGTGTGAGCGAGCGCGTACCGCGCGCCGGGTCGCCCACGAGCACGCGCCCGCTGCGCAGCCCCTTGACCACCACGAAATGGCGGTAGCCGCGGTCGTTGAGCAGCACGATCGCCGGCAAGCCTTCCTCGAAGAGCTTGTCGATCGGCAGCACGAAGCCGTCGGCCTTGTACCCTTGCGACTGCAGATAGCCGCGTATGTCGAGCAGCGAGAATCCCTCCTTGCGGATTCGCGCCTGGTCGCCGTGGTCGTACATGTAGCGGAACACCTCCGCCTCGGTGACCGGCTGGCCGTACTGGTACGTCAGCAACGTCGCGACCGCCGCCGAACCGCAACTGAAGTCACGCTGCTGCGGCACGGTGGTCTTGAACCGCGCTTCCTTGAGGCTGGTCACGTGGATCGCGTAGCTGCCGCTGTACGGCACGCGCAGGCTGAGCGAGCCGGCCTGCGCGCACGCGCATGCGGCCAGCGCAAGCACGCAGCCCGCGACCTGCAGGACGCCGGTCCCGCGCCTGGTCATGGCGTCGGCGGATCCACGAACTGCACGTTCACCGCGGTTCCGTTCTGGATCAGCACGTTGGATCCGCTGTTCTGGATCACCGTGGTGATGCCGGCCGTGTTTGCGAATGCGCCGCCGTCGATGGCGTTCGGGCCGCTGGTGATGTTCTCGGCATGGTTGCCGCTCACTTCGCCATCGTCCTTGACGCTGACCACGGCCACCGATTCACCGCCGCGCAGCGCGTCGAGCACGCCGGCTTCGAGCGGTTGCCCGATCGTCGGCGCCGACTGCGCCTGCGCGACCGGTCCCGCCCCTGCCGTGGTGGCGTTGGCGGCGGCTTCCTGGCCGGCCGCGAACGCGGCACCCTGCGGGTCCAGCACGACGCTGGCGACGAGGAGGAAGGAAACTGCTGGGATCACGATTGGAATCAGGGGGCGCATCCTGGATCTCCTGCACGCAAGGGCCGCGAAGAAAAACCCGCGCGCACCGCCGAGGGGGCCAGGCGGCACGCACGGGGTACTACAACGACGCGCAACGGCGCAGGGGAACACCGTGACGCGCCGAACGTCGCCTACGGGCCGCCCACGTTGAGGTTGGCCTGCACGGTGACGCCCTGCTGGATCAATGACGACGCGCCGCTGTTCTGCGCGACCATCATGATCCCGGCCGCCGCGTTCGAGCTGCCGTTCATTGCATTGGACATGTCGAAGCTGCCGGCATTGGCCGAAGCCGTGCCACCGTCGCCGCCACGTCCGCCATCACCGCCCGTGCCGGCTCCGGCATAGGCATCTCCGCCGTTGCCGTTGCCGCCATCGCCACCGCGCCCGCCGTCGGCCATCGCGTCGCCGCTGCTGCCGTCGTTGCTGCTGGTGGCGTCGCCGCTGGTCGCAGAATTGTCGGAAGTCGCGTCGGCGGAACCGTCTCCGGCAATGGCTGCCGAGATGGAATCACCCCTGCCGTATTCGTCCGAATCCGAGTCGGCGTCCGCATTGTTGTAGGCACCGGCCAGGCCGAGTGCGCCGGCCAGGCTGACGGCACCGGAATCGCCGCCACGTGCACTCAGCGCACCGGCGTCGCCGCCGTCTCCGCCATCACCACCGTCGCCATCGCCGCCAAACGCGAAGCCGCCGACCGCAAGGCCGCCATCTCCGCCATCGCCGCCATTGGCGTTGCCGCTGTTGCGCGACGTGTTGCCGATGTCGTACACGCTGTTGCCGCTGACCACGCCAATCAGGTTCGTCGTAGCCACCGCCGAACTGGAGTTGAACGAATCGGCCACGTTGGTCGTCGCCGTGCTGTTGTTGTCCGCCGCGGCATTGCCGAGCCCGAGGGCGACCGCGACCCCGAGGTTGTCGCGGTTGTTGCCGCTGTTGTCTTCGTTGTAGGTGGAATTGTTGTCGCCCCGGCCGGACTCGTCCTGCTGGGACCAGGCCTGCCCCGAGAAGCCAAGCGCGACCAACACGGCCGTTGCAATCAAACTCTTGCGAATGCGCATTGCTGTTCTCCTTCGAGTGGATGCGCCGCCCAGCCCGACCGGGCGACGACGGCGACGCATCGACTGCTCTCGCAGGTTCGATGCCAAGCGTCGCAAGCCATCGCAACATGCTGAAGAACAGGGAGTTTCCGCCACGCGCTGGCGCAGGCCGCTGCCCGAAGGCAGGAATCGGGCGAAAATGACGCCGAAACGTTTCATGGATGAAACATCACGCACGGATGCCGGCTTGCGTCTCACCCCGCGACGCGGCAAGTTGCTGATTCGATTGAAGTCGGCCGCGAGGTCCCTCGCGAAAACCGTTTCAGGCCTGAAACATGCGCTCCGCGAGCGCGGAGCTACAGCGCGTCGGGCTTGCGCACCTCGAACTCGCCGAGCAGCTCGCCGCCGCCGGACAGTTCGAACACGATCACGACCTTGCTCCCCGCCTCCAGCGGCGCGTGCGGTCGCATCAGCATCAGGTGCATGCCGCCGGGCTTGAGCACCGCGGCGTCGCCTGGGGCGATGCGCAGCTCCGGCAGGTGGCGCATGCGGTTGACGCCGTCGACGATGCGCGTCTCGTGCAGTTCGGCACTGTCGAACGCGGGGCTGCTCGCGCCGGTGATCGTGACCGGAGTCGCGCAGTTGTTCTCGATGCGGCCGAAGCCGGCCATCATCGGCATGCCCGCCGGACCCAGCCGCACCCAGCCGCCCTGCACCTGCGGCTGGCAGTCGCTCGCGGACGCCGGCGACGGGATGAAGGCCAGCGCGCAGGCGGATGCGAGCGCGAACGCGAACGCGGCGAGGATTCGATGCATGCTCATGCGCCTATGATAGCCGTTCCCATCGACCGGCCCGAAGCGGCCAGGCACGGACAAGGAGCAGCATGACCACATTGATCAAGCGCATCGACCACGGCGACGTCCGCGAACTCCGGCTCGACCGCGCGCCGGTCAACGCACTCAATCCCATGGTCTGCGCACAGCTGGTCGAGGCGCTGCGCGAAGCCGTGGCCGATGGCGCCGGCGGCATCGTGCTGTCGGGCGGGCCGAAGGTGTTCTCGGCCGGGCTCGACGT
>DATCYC010000276.1:0-1553 GCA_036570525.1 Luteimonas sp. | reverse complement strand
AAGTCGCCGCGGATGCCGGCGGCGATGGCATCGCTGGATGCCGCCGGCATGCATTCGGGCCAGGGGGAAGTGCTCGCCCGCGCCGTGCGCGCGTCGATGATGAAGGCGCAGACGACCACCAGGGTGAGCAGGATGTTGCGGACCTGCGTGCGTACGATGTTCATGGCTGTGTCCTCGCTGGAGCCGGCCACGCGACGTCAGCATACGCGGAAGTGGCGCGGCGGCGGCGCCGGCAGGTAGCTGCGCTGGCCACACGCCCGGCAGTGCTCGGTCCATGCCGATTCGGCACGCCGCGCCTGCTCCCAGTCGGCACGTCCGAACGTGAACTGCGAGACATCGCATTCGCGCAGCTCGGCCTCGATCCGGCGGATGCGGCAGTAGTCGAGATAGCAGGCCACCTCGTCGGCCAGCCGCGGCCAGGCCGCGTCGATGACGATGGCGTCGTCCAGCCGACCGACCCGGGGCAGGTCGTCCGGGATCAGGTCGCGGCGGCTGCGCACGTAGTCCATCACCAGCGCGGCGGGGGCGGCGGCGTCGTTGGCCGGTTGCCAGGCCGGGTCGTCGATCATCAGGCCGATCGAGGTGGCGCGCTTGAGCTGCTGCTCGATGCAGCCCGGGGCGCGACCGTCGGCCTTGGGCCAGGGCAGTTTGCGGGCGGCCGTGGCGATCTGGTCCAGGTCCAGAGGCGCGTGCTGGAAGCGGGCCAGCAACTGGTTGAAGCGCTCGACCGCGCCTTCGTCCGGCTGGAAGTCGTCGATCAGGTGCCGGCGGGCCGGGTGCGGGATGGACTGCGGGAACAGGGCGGTCGGGAGGGAGTAGAAGTTGGAAACCTGGGCATTCATGGCGTGATCCTCGATGTGGCGCCACGGGCTTGCGGCGCACGTCCAGATTCCGCCTGGGGCCGGTTTGAGTCATGATGGGCATGCAGGGTTTGTGTGAGCGAACGCGGATGTTTCCGTGATTGCGTGAGGAGCTGGCGATGAAGCTGGCAGCACCCGACCGGGAGGGGGATACGGGGCACTACCGCTTCGGCGATATCGTGGTCGATGCGCCTGCCCATACCCTCGTACGCGCTGGTGCGCTGCAGCAGATCGAACCCAAGACCTTCGCCGTGCTGATGGCGCTGCTGCGGCGTCCGGGCGAACTGCTCGAGCGCGATGAACTGCTCGACCTGGTCTGGGGCCACCGCCACGTCACCCCGGGCGTGCTCACCCGCGCCATCGCACAGCTGCGCCACGCGCTGGAAGACGACTCCCACAACCCCCGTTACATCCAGACCCAGCACGCGATGGGATATCGCTTCATCGGCGTGCTGGAGACCGGCAATGGCCCGGCGGACATCCCCGCCGGCCCGGCCCCCGGCGGTGAAGCCGAACCGCTGCCGGCATCCCCCGCACCCGACCTGGCGCAGGTGCACGACCCGGAACACGAAAGGCAGCCGGCGCAGGCGCTGGAACACGCCCCCGCGGCAGCCGCTTTCGACGCCGCGCCCGAAAAACACGCGCTTGCGGCGCCGGGCGACGAACCCGTGGCCGCTGCCGCCCTCCCGCCGT
>DATCYC010000275.1:0-2719 GCA_036570525.1 Luteimonas sp. | reverse complement strand
CCCGGCTCGCGGCGGATGTAGGGCGGCAGCGGCATGCGGCCGGCATGCAGCAGCCACGATTCCAGCGCATCGTCGACGTGGAAGCGCAGGTGGTAGAACTCGCCGTCGCGGCCGAGCACTTCGGCCTCGCCGCCGGCGTCGAGCTCGACCCGGCCACCCGCCTTCAGCGGCTTGCTGGCGCCGACCTGCGCCCGCGCCTCGTTGCCCGGCTGCAGGCGCTCGATCAGGATCTCGACCCGCCCGCCGCTCCCGGCCTTGCTGCCGAACAGCCGCGCCGGGATCACCCGGGTGTCGTTGAACACCAGCAGGTCGCCCTCGCGCAGCAGCGCCGGCAGATCGCGTACGTGCCGGTCGTCGAAACCGGCCTCGCCCGGCGGCACCACCAGCAGACGGCTGGCCGAACGCTCGGGCAGCGGCGCCTGCGCGATCAGCTCGGCGGGCAGGTCGTAGTGGAAGTCGGACTTCTTCAAGGCGATGCGGACTGCGACAGGGCGGCGCGCATTGTACGGCCGCGGCGGTTATGACCCTTGCGAAGCCGGGGTTTGCGCCAGGTTTCCTTGCACAAGCCAAGAAAGGTGGCTCGCGCCGTCACGGCGCGAAACGCTCCTGCTCCTGCCTCTTGTCCAACCAGCGACAGTCGATCGACTTCAGCGCTCGAACTTCGTCGACAGCACCAGCGAGGAAGTCGTCCGCTCGACGCCGTCCACCGCTCCGATCCGGTCGGTGAGCGCGTCCATGTCGCCGATCGTCGGCACCACCCCCGTCGCCGCCAAGTCCCAGATGCCGCTTACCGACTGCAGGCTGCGCACCTCCGGCATCTGCCGCAGCGCCTCGACCACGGCGGGCATCTGCTTCGGATAGACGGTGATCATGATCAGCGCGCTCACCTGCTCGCGCTCGAAATCGTCGCCCACCCTGACCGTGTAGCCGGCGATGACCCCGAGCCGCTCCAGCCGCTCGATCCGGCTCTGCACCGTGGTCCGCGACAGCTGCAGCCGGCGCGCGATTTCGGCGGTGGGCGCGCGCGCGTTCTCGCGCAGCAGCGACAGCAGGGCCTCGTCCGCGCTGGTCAGCCGCATGGATGGAGCTCCAGGTTCGTCGATTTGCCGAAATCTACATGAATTCTGCGCAGATCGCACCTGTTAATCGACGAAAAGATGTCGATAATGGAAGGTCTGGCCACCGATCCCGCTCCCGTGGCACCGGCCCCACTCGAAAACTGAGGACCCGCACGATGTCGCAGACCACCCCCCTCATCGACAAGCTCGCCCCGCTCCGCGCCCACAAGGGCAAGCGCCGCACCACCGGCCTGGACGACGCGACCCTGGCGAAGTTCGCCGCCTCCCATCCCGAACTGGCCGCCGCGGTCGACGCCGCCGCCGCCGAGTACGCGAACATCAAGGACGCCTTCGCCGACCTGCTCGACCTCGACGAAGACGCGCAGGTACAGGCCGTGCAGGCCGGCTTCGTCAACTTCTACCCGCAGGACGGCGTGAACCCCTACGTCGCGCTGGCCGCGCGCGGGCCGTGGATCGTCACCCTCAACGGCGCCGTGCTGTACGACACCGGCGGCTACGGCATGCTCGGCTTCGGCCACGCGCCGCAGGCGATCATCGATGCGATGGCCAGGCCGCAGGCGATGGCCAACATCATGACCCCGAGCCTGTCGCAACTGCGCGCAGAACGCGCGCTGCGCAAGGAAATCGGCCACAGCACGGGCGGATGCCCGTTCGCGAGCTTCATGTGCCTGAACTCCGGCTCGGAGTCGGTCTCGCTGGCCGCGCGCATCGCCGACACCAACACCAAGGCCATGACCGACGACGGCGCCAGGCACGCCGGCCGCAAGGTCAAGCGGCTGGTGGTCAAGGGCGGCTTCCACGGCCGCACCGACCGCCCGGCGCTGTACTCCGACTCCACCCGCAAGACCTACATGAAGTTCCTCGCCAGCTACCGCGGCGAGGACAGCGTGATCTCCATCGAGCCCTACGACATCGACGCGCTGAAGCAGGTCTTCGCTGATGCCGACAGCAACGGCTGGTTCATCGAGGCGATGTTCCTGGAGCCGGTGATGGGCGAAGGCGACCCGGGCCGCAGCGTGCCGGTGGACTTCTACGCCGCTGCGCGCGAGCTGACCAAGGCGCACGGTTCGCTGCTGCTGGTCGACTCGATCCAGGCCGGCCTGCGCGCCACCGGCACCCTGTCGGTCGTCGACTACCCCGGCTTCGAAGGCCAGGAAGCGCCGGACATGGAGACGTACTCGAAGGCGCTCAACGCCGGCCAGTACCCGCTGTCGGTGCTGGCGCTGACCGAACACGCCGCGGGCATCTACCAGCGTGGCACCTACGGCAACACCATGACCGGCAACCCGCGCGCGCTCGACGTCGCCTGTGCGGTGCTGGACGCGCTCACGCCGGAGCTACGCAAGAACATCCGCGAGCGCGGCGAGCAGGCGCTGGCGTCGCTCGGCAAGCTCAAGGACGAACTCGGCGGCCTGATCACCAAGGTCCAGGGCACCGGCCTGCTGTTCTCGTGCGAACTGGACCCGGGCTTCAAGGGCTACGGCACCGGTTCCAGCGAGGAATGGCTGCGCGAGCAGGGCCTGGGCGTGATCCACGGCGGCGAGAACTCGCTGCGCTTCACCCCGCGCTTCGAGGCCGACGCCGACGAGATCGAGCTGATCGTGTCGATGGTCAAGCGCGCGCTGCTCGAAGGCCCGCGG
>DATCYC010000274.1:0-2417 GCA_036570525.1 Luteimonas sp. | reverse complement strand
TTGGGCGCGTCGACCTTGATCTCCGGCGTCGACACGCCGTTGGGCAGGGCGTTGAGCACTTCGCTGGGCGCCTGCTGTTCGGTGGCGAGGATCTCCAGCAGCCGCGCGGCGGCGTAGATGCCGTCGTCGAAGCCGTACCAGCGCTCGCCGAAGAAGAAGTGGCCGCTCATCTCGCCGGCCAGCTCGGCCTCGGTCTCGCGCATCTTCGCCTTGACCAGCGAGTGCCCGGTCTTCCACATCAGCGGGCTGCCGCCGTGACGCAGGATGTGGCCGGGCAGGCGGCCGGTGCACTTGACGTCGAACAGGATCACCGCGCCCGGGTTGCGTTCGAGCACGTCGGCGGCGAACAGCATCAGCAGGCGGTCGGCGAAGATGTTCTGGCCGTCGCGGGTGACCACGCCGAGGCGGTCGCCATCGCCGTCGAAGGCGATGCCCAGGTCGGCCTCGAAGCGCGCGACCGTGTCGATCAGGTCCTTGAGGTTGCCTGGCTCGCTCGGGTCGGGATGATGATTGGGGAAGCTGCCGTCGATCTCGCAGAACAACGGGATGACTTCCGCGCCGATCGCCTCCAGCACGCGCGGGCCGATGTCGCCGGCCACGCCGTTGCCGGCATCGACCACCACCTTCAGCGGTCGCGCGATCTGCACGTCGGAGGCGATGCGCTGCACGTAGTCCCCGGAGATGTCGCGCTCGCTGTGGCCGCCGGGCGACGGCGCTTCGTGCAGGCGGTCCTCGGCGACGCGCGAATGCAGGTCGGTGATCGCGTCGCCGTGCAGGGTCTCGCCGCCGACCACGACCTTGAAGCCGTTGTAGTCGGGCGGGTTGTGGCTGCCCGTGACCGAGATGCAGCAGCCGGTGTTGAGGTGGAAGGCGCCGAAGTACACCACCGGCGTGGGCGCCAGGCCGATGTTGATGACGTTGCGCCCGGCCTTGCGCAGGCCGCGCGAGAGGCCTTCGACCAGGTCCGGGCCGGACAGCCGGCCGTCGCGGCCGACGACGATGTCCTCCAGCCCCTTTTCCTGCATCAGCGAACCGATCGACTGGCCGATCAGTTCGGCCACGCCCACGTCGAGCGTCTGCCCGACCACGCCGCGGATGTCGTAGGCGCGGAAGATGCCGCGGTCGATGCGCACCGGCGCGGCCTTGGGCGCGTCGCGCACCGCTACCGGCGCCGGGTCGTTTTCAGGCGGCGGGCCGTCGACCAGCACCTGCGACAGCGTCGGCGCGGTGCCGTCGTCGGCATGCTGCGCCCCGCCGATCCGGCTCGGCAGGCGCCACAGGATGTAGCCCAGCAGCAACAGCACCAGCGCGGCGATGAACGAACCGAGCACGCCGAGCCCGAACGGGCTGGTCACCGGCGCCGGCACCGCGGCGGCGATGCGCAGGCCGGTGCCCGTGACCGGAACCGCGCGGCGTTCGGCCCCCTGCGCCAGCGAAGCGTCGCCGCGCTCGAACAGGGTGAAACTGCCTTGGCGCAGCGCCAGATAGCTGTCGTCGGGCAGGGCGGCATCCTGCAGCCCGAGCGTGACGCGCGCCAGCGGCAGGCGCACCAGCGCGATGCCGGCCAGCGTCTCGCCGGCCCTTGCCGGCGCGGCCAGCGCGATCGCCGGCTTGCCGTCGGCGCGGATCGCCCACAGCACCGGCTTGTCTTCGGTCATCGCCGCCTCGAGCACGGCAATGCGGCCGAAGCCGGTCTTGGGCAGCCCTTCGTACGCTTGTTCCAGGTCGGGCGGAAGCACGGCCGCTTCCTCCACGCCCTTCCAGCCGTCACCGAGCGCGGTACCGGCCGCGGCCAGGTCGCCGGCGGCCAGCGCCGCCTGCACCCGGTCCGATGCCAGGCGCTCGGTGAGCTTGTCCAGGTCTCCCTTGAGCGCGCGCTGCATGGATTGCGCGGCCATGTCGCGGCCCTGCTCCAGGGTCGCGCGCCGGCTGTCGTCCTGCATCTGCTGCCAGCCGCTCCAGCCCAGCCACAGCGCCAGCAGCGCGAGGACGGCGGCCACGATCGGCAGGTACGGCCGCGCGTGCGCCAGTGCGGCGTGCGCCTTGCCAGGTTCTTGTTCAGTGCTCATGGCTTGCCCCCCGACTGCCATCGTTCAACGCACGCCGGTGTGGCCGAAGCCACCCGCCCCGCGCGCGCTCTGGGTGAAAGTATCCACTACTTGCAGCGTTGCCCGCACGATCGGCGTCACAACAAGCTGCGCGATCCGGTCGCCGGGCTCGATCGTGTAGGCCTCGCGGCCGCGGTTGAAGGCACTGATCATCAGCGGCCCCTGGTAGTCGGCGTCGATCAGGCCGGTGCCGTTGCCCAGCACGATGCCGTGCTTGTGGCCCAGCCCCGAGCGCGGCAGCACCAGCGCGCACAGCGTCGGGTCGTCGATGTGGATCGCAAGCCCCGACGGCACCAGCGCGGCGTCGCC
>DATCYC010000273.1:0-2748 GCA_036570525.1 Luteimonas sp. | reverse complement strand
CACGATGGAACACACCGCCGACGGCAGCCTGCCGCAGACCCTGTCCCCGACCGACAGCGAACGCCAGTGGGCGGCGCTCGCGCACCTGTCCGCGCTGGTGCTGGCGCTGATGACCAGCTGGATCGCCGGTGCCGCCGGCGTTCTCGCCGCGGTGGTGGTCTACATGATCAAGCGCGACGACTCCCCGTTTGCCAGCGCCCACGCGCGCGAGGCGATCAACTTCAACCTCAGCATGTTCATCTACGCCTGCGTGGCGACCGCGATCGGCATCGCGCTGGTCGGCGTCACCGTGCTGACGCTGGGACTCGGGCTGCTCGTCACCCTTCCCGCCGGCCTGGTGCTGGTGCTGGCGATCGCCGCGATCGCGGTGACGTGGCTGGTGTGCAGCATCGTCGCCACGATCAAGGCCTGGAACGGCGAGGAATACCGCTACCCATTCACGATCCGCCTGCTCTAGGGTCCGGATCCGGCTTCAGGTCCCGGCTTCGCGCGTGTTGTAGCGCTCCAGTCCGGGGACGCCGCCGCGATCCATGCGGTCGAGGCGGTCGTCCAGCGGCGGGTGGGTGCGATACAGCTGCGCCATGCTCGCCGATTTCGTGCCGAACGCGGTCATCTTCTGCAGCACCGCATACAGCGCCAGCGGGTTGAAGCCAGAGCGCACCAGGTAGACCTCGGCGGCCTGGTCGGAACGGTACTCCGCATCGCGGTCCAGCCCGGTCAGCAGCGCACCGGCGCCGAACTTCTCGGCGTAGTCCTTGGCATAGCTTTCGGCGATGTTGCCGGTGCTGACCTGGCCCGCGGCGGCGTGGATCCCGCTGCGAGTGACCTGCTGCTTGTGGATCACGTTGTAGTGGTCGCGCTGCACCACGTGGCTGATCTCGTGGCCGAGCACCGCGGCGACTTCCGCATCGTTGGCCAGCAGTTCGTACATGCCGCGGGTCACCATCACGTAGCCGCCGGGCGCGGCGAACGCGTTGATCTCGGGCGAGTCGATCACGCCGAAGGTCCACGGCAGGTCGGGGCGGGTGGTCTGCGAAGCCATCCAGCGGCCGATCAGGTTCACGCGCCGCTGCGCCTGCGCGTCCGGCCACAGCGGCGCCGCGCCGAGCACGCGTCCGGCCAGTTCCGGTCCCAGGGCGAGTTCCTCGGCCAGGATTTCTTCCTCGGACTTGCCGATGGCGCTGTCGGCCACGTCCAGCACGGCGTCGCCCGAGCCGCCGATCGCGCCGCCGGTGAGGCTGCCGAGCAGGCTGCGGGCGAGGCCGAAGCCGCCGCGCTTCTCCGACTGGCTGGCGCCGCCGCGCTTGCCGGTATCGGCCTCGGCCGCGTAGGTGAAGCGGGTCGCGTCCCAGCCCTGCGCGCGGGCGTGCGATGCCGCGGCTTCCGGGGTGACGCGGTTGCCTTCCATCGCCTTCAGTTCGCCGGCATCGAACGAAGCCGACTTCAGCGTGCTTTCGTCCAGCCCGCGCACGCCCGCGGTCTCGGTAACCCGGCCCTTGCCGGCCTGGCCGGCGAACACCGCGCGGACGTTGGCGTCGCCGTCTTCCTGCGCGGCGTAATCCATGCGCACGTCGGTGACGCGCAGGTAGCCGCTGCCGCCGTCGGCGAGCGTTACCTGGAACCACAGCCCCTGCTGGCCGGCGACCGTGACGCCGTCGCCGCGGCGCAGCTTCGCCACCTCGGGCGAGTTGAAGTCCGGCGCCTGGTGGACCTCGACCTTCGACTTGTGCACGGTCGCGGCCATTTCCGCGGCAGACGCGGGCAGCGCGCCCGCGCACAGCAGTGCGAGGCAGGCGAGGAGGATGGACAGGCCGTGTCGGCTGCGGCGGACCAGCGTCATGGCGGGGTTCCTTGTCTAGGGGGAGGTTCGGCGTGCTCTTCAGGAATACGGAATTCGGGGGCTGGATGTGACACCCCGTCCGCATCCGCGCATTCAGCCGGATGCGGCGGTTCATCAGCGGCGAACGCGTCGATCGCCGACAGCGGGCGCTCTTCCTCGGCCGCGAGCAGCCGGCCGAGCACCCGGCACACGCGGATCCGCGTCTGTTCGGCCGACTCGTCCGCGCCCACCGCCACGCTGACCAGGCTGGCCACGAGCACGTTGCCGTGGTCGGAGAGGATCTCGTCCTTCGCCGCCAGGTAGTCGCGCAGCGAACGCAGCTCGCGCTCGGCCCGTGCCGCGACCTCGGCGCGATCGTGGCCGCGCCACATCAGCACGTTGATGTCCATCAGCGATTCGTAGAGGAAGTGCTTGTATTCGACGATGCCCTCGATCGCCACTGCTTCGGCGCCGCGGTACAACCAGCCGCGCATCCGGCGGCGGTATTCGCGCACCCGGCGCCTGGTCTCGCGCCGACCGAGGTCGGCCTCGTGCGGATCGAAGCGCAACCGCACCAGCGCCAGCCAGTGGTCGTTGTCCGGGTCGAACTGCGGGCGATAGTCGTCGTTGCCGACCGCGCGCCCGCGCTGGGCGGCCGCGTAGCTGCGGCACAGGCCGAACATCAGGCTGACGAAGCCGATCGCGGCGAAGATGTCGAAGAACACGCTGAAGCTGCTCAGGCCGATGAAGGCGGCGATGACGAGCAGCAGGTTGCAGGCCACGAAGATCGCGTCCATGTCCCACGACGGCTCGCCGCGCCAGAACACGAAGCAGGTGAACACCAGCAGCAGCGCGGCGAACACGTACTTGAACCATGCCGGCGGCATCCGCACCGCGCTGCCGGCGAGCAGTGCCTCGACCGCCTCGGC
>DATCYC010000272.1:0-2283 GCA_036570525.1 Luteimonas sp. | reverse complement strand
AGCCGCCGAAGGCGTCTGGCACGCGATGCTCGACAACAACGCGATCGGCCTGGGCCTGGGCATCGGCCGCGCCGGCATCACCCTCGGCGACATCGTGCGCTACGACGACGACCAACTGCCTGCGGTGCGCTACACCGGCGCCCTGGCTGGCGCCAGCGCGATGGCTTCGCAGGACCGGCCCGTCACCGATCCGGACGTGATCGGCGCAACCGGCTTCTACTACCTCTACGATCGCAACGCGCGCGAATGGTCGAGCGTGGCCAGCGGCGGCGTGGCCGGTCCGGTCATGCGTCGCGTCACCGACCCGGAGCGCATCGCCGAACTCGACGACGCCCGCGCCGTGCGGCTGGAGCGGCAGGAGAAGGCCGCGCAGTTCCACCCGCTCGATCCCGCCCGCGAACGCGGCATTTCCGAAAGTCCGTGGACACTGGCCGATGCCGGCAGTCCTTCACGGGACACGCGGGCCGCGATGTCCGATCCCACGCATCCGGACCATCCCGACCACCGCCTGTACCTCGGCAGCCGCGACGCCGTGCACCGGCTCGACGCCTCGCTTGGCCGCGCGCCCGACGAGCACAGCGACAACATGATCGCCAGCCTTGCCCGCCTCGCCCGCGAGAACGGCCTGGAGCGCATCGACCACGTCGTGCTCAGCGGGCAGGCCGAACGGCTGCGGCCCGGCGAGAACGTGTTCGTGGTGCAGGGCCGGCTCGACGATCCGGCACATGTGCGTGCGCACATGAAGACGCAGCTTGCGGTGGACACGCCCGCGGCGGATTCGTTCCGGGAGCTGCAGGCGTTCGACCGGGCCGCGCAGCAGGCCCGGGTGCAGCAGCAGGCGCAGGCGGCATCTGTCGAGCATGCCGGCTCCGAGCAGCAGCGCGCCGCGTTGATGCGGATGGGCTGATGCCTGGTCATGCCGCGGCAGGCCAGCCAGGGGCTCGCGGCTGAAGCCGCTCCTGCAAAGAGCGTGGGGGACCGGCGGGTAGCGCTCAGCGCTCCAGGATCGCCACAACCCCCATGCCGCCGGCGGTGCAGATCGATACCAGGCAGCGGCCGCCGCCGCGCTGCTGCAGTTCCTTCGCGGCGGTGGCGACGATGCGCGCGCCGGTCGCCGCGAACGGGTGGCCGGTCGCCAGCGACGAACCATTGATGTTGAGCTTCGCCGGATCGATCTTCCCCAGCGGCGCATCGAGGCCGAGGCGGGTCCTGCAGTAATCCTCGCTCTCCCAGGCACGCAGCGTGCACAGCACCTGCGCGGCGAAGGCTTCGTGGATCTCGTACAGGTCGAAGTCCTGCAGGCTCAAGCCGTTGCGCTTGAGCATCTCCGGCACCGCGATGGTCGGCGCCATCAGCAGGCCTTCGCCATGCACGAAGTCGACTGCCGCGGTCTGCGCATCGCGAATGTGGCACAGCACCTCGTGGCCGTGCGCCTGCGCCCATTCATCGCTGGACAGCAGGCAGGCGGCGGCGCCGTCGGTCAGCGGCGTCGAGTTGCCGGCGGTGAGCGTGCCGCGGCCGGAGGCCTTGTCGAAGGCGGGCTTGAGCGTGGCGAGCTTTTCGATCGAGGTATCGGCACGCAGGATGTTGTCGCGCGCCACGCCGCGGAAGCTCACCACCAGGTCGTCGAAGAAACCACGGTCGTAGGCGGCGGCAAGCTTGTGGTGCGAAGCCACGGCCAGCTCGTCCTGCGAATCGCGCGCGATGTTCCACTCCTTGGCCATGTCCTCGCAGTGGTCGCCCATGCTCTTGCCGGTGCGCGGCTCGGCGACGCCGGGGAACTCGGGCTTGAGTTCGCGGAAGTGGAAGCCCTTGAACGCGGCCAGCCTGTCGCGCGTGCTTTTGCCGCGCGCGGCCTCGAGCAACCGCCGGCGCAGCTTCTGGCCGTAGACGATCGGCACGTCGGAGGTGGTGTCCGAGCCGCCGCCGATGCCGGCCTCGATCTGGCCGGTGGCGATCTTGTTGCCGATGGTGATCAGCGCGTCGAGCGAGGTGCCGCAGGCGCGCTGCAAGGTGATGCCCGGCGTCAACGGCGACAGGCCCGACGACAGCGTGGCCTCGCGGCCGAGGTTCCAGTCCGACGGGTGCTTGATCACCGCCCCCATCGCCACCTCGCCCAGTTGCTGTCCGTGGAGGCCGAACTTCTCGACCAGCGCGCCGAGCGTGCGCACCGACATGCCGAGGTTGCCGACGTCGGAATAGGCGGTGTTCTGGCGACAGAAGGGAATGCGGACGCCGCCGAGGACGGCGACGGGGCGGCCATGCAGCATCGGGACTACCTCG
>DATCYC010000271.1:0-3604 GCA_036570525.1 Luteimonas sp. | reverse complement strand
CTCTCGCGGCGAGACCTCCACGCCGAGCGTCGCATCGTGCTCGCGCCATGGCCGCCGGTAGTAGCGCTGCAGCTGTCCGGTGTCGCTGTCGTACCAGTGGCCGGGCGGGAACTGCGCGACGTCGTCGCACAATCGCACCAGCGCTTTCATCTCCGAAGCCACCCACAGGCGGCCGTCGCCGTCGTGGCCCCAGTACAGCGGACATACACCGATCGGGTCGCGCGCGATCATCGCCCGCCCGCGCGCCTCGTCCCACAGCGCGAAGGCGAAGATGCCGTTGAGCCGGTCGAGCCAGGCGCCTGGATCGGCGTCCTGCGCATACAGCGCGGTGATCACCTCGCAGTCGGAGCCGCTCTGGTAGTCGTAGCCACCAGGCAGCGACTGCTCGAGTCCATGATGGTTGTAGATCTCGCCATTGACCGCGAGCACCAGCGTGCCATCGGCGGACCGGATCGGCTGCGCCCCGCCTGCCGGGTCGACGATGGCAAGGCGCTCATGGACCAGCAGCGCGCGGCGGCTGGCATGCACGCCGCTCCAGTCGGGACCACGATGTCGCTGGCGTGCCGACAGCGACAGCGCGAGCGGTCGCAGCGGGGCCAGGTCGGCGCCGGGTCGCAAGTCGAATGCACCCAGGATCGAACACATGCGGAACTCCTTGTACCGGCGATCGCCGGCGGTGGAGCACCCTGCGCGGAAACGAAAAACCCGCGCCGGGCGCGGGTTTCTGGGAGACTTTGGCTGGACCTGTTGCTAGTGGCCTGCCCGGTCGCCCGCCCGCGGATTGCGCGCACGATTATTCGAACCGCGATTATTGCGGTTGAAGGCGTTGCGGGCGGCGGGACGGAAGCAGGCCATGGCTGGAAGCTAGCCGATGGCCCGGACAGCCGTCAAGACCCGTGCGCGCCACCCACCCACGACGGATCCTGAACAGGAATATGCCCGGATCACCCGCAATTCATCACCGATCGCCAGACTGGCGCCGTGCCACACGAAGGAGCAACGACCATGACCACGCACCGCAGACTCCACGCCCTCGCGCTCGCCCTGGGGCTCTGCCTTGCCACGGCCGCCTCGGCGCAGACCGTCGGCTACAACATCCGTACCGGTGACGTCTGGGTCGACAATCGGCTGGGCGAGATCAACGACTACGGCAGGTATCACCGCGACCCGTTCATTGACGAGATGCACGGTTACTACGGCGCGCCGCGTCCGCTGCTGGTCGACCTGCTCGATCGACGCGACTGGGCACCGGCCGACGTGTACTACGCGTGCGCGATCGCACACGCCCTGGGCATCCCCTGCATCGACGTGGTCCACGAGTACGACCGCCATCCCGGCCAGGGCTGGGGCGTCGTGGCCAAGCGGCTGGGCATCAAGCCCGGTTCCGCTGCCTTCCACGCGCTCAAGCGCGGGCAGGTCGACACCTATCGCCGCTGGGGCCAGACGATCGTCGTCGACCGTCCGGTCCACGTGGACTGGTCGCGCTCCGGCCCCGGCAGGGGGCGCGCGGACAACCGCCCCGACCGTGGCGGAAGCAAGGGCACGCCAGCACGCGGCAACGACGCCGCCCGTGGCCGCGCTTCGGATCATGGCAACAGCGGAAACAAGGGCAAGCCCGGCAACAAAGGCAACAACGACAAGGGCAACAACAAGGGCAAGGGCGGTCGCGGGAACGGGCACGGCAAGCCGTAATCCTGCCGCCAACGCATGCGCATCAACCAAGGCCGGCCCCCGCAAAGGGGCCGGCCTTCTTCGTCCAGGGCCGGGCGGTGGCCGTAGGCGGGGATCCCGCCCCCGACCTACGGCAGCAGGCGTTCGAGCAGGGCCTGGTAGAGATCGGGCAGCGCTTCCAGGTCGGCCACGCGCACGTGCTCGTCGACTTTGTGGATGCTGGCGTTCACCGGGCCGACCTCGATGCACTGCGCGCCCAGCGGCGCGATGAAGCGCGCGTCGGACGTGCCGCCGCCGGTACTTTCTTCCGGCGCCGCGCCGGCGAATTTCGACAGCACCTCGCGCGCCGTGGAGCGCAGCCGGCCCTCGGGCGTGAAGAACGGCTCACCGCTGCGGTGCCACGACACGCTGAAGTCCAGGTGGTGGCGTTCGAACAGCGCCTCGATCTCGGCCTCCAGCCTCGCCGCGGTCCAGTGCGGGCTGTAGCGCAGGTTGAACACCATCTGCAGCTCGCCCGGGATGACGTTGCTCGCGCCCGTGCCGGCCTGGATGTTGCTCATCTGCAGGCTGGTCGGCGGGAAGCTTTCGTAGCCATCGTCCCAGCGCCGCGCTGCGAGTTCGGCCAGCGCCGGTAGCGCGTCGTGCAGCGGGTTGCGCGCCTGGTCCGGATAGGCCACGTGGCCCTGCACGCCGCGCACGATCAGCGTACCGGTCAACGATCCGCGACGGCCGACGCGCAGCAGGTCGCCGAGCACGCGGGTCGACGACGGCTCGCCGGTGATGCACCAGTCGATACGCTGGCCGCGTTCGGCGAACTCGCGCGCGACGCGACGCACGCCGTCGATCGCGTCGCCCTCCTCGTCCGAGGTCAGCAGCAGCGTCACGGTGCCAGCGTGGCCGGGGTGCACGGCGACGAAACGCTCCAGTGCAACCACGAACGCGGCCACGCTGCCCTTCATGTCCGCCGCGCCGCGGCCGTAGAGCACGCCGTCGCGGATTTCCGGTACGAAGGGGTCGCTGGTCCAGGCCTCGCGTGGGCCGGGCGGCACCACGTCGGTGTGGCCGAGCAGCACCAGTACCGGGTCGCCCGTGCCGTGCGTGGCCCAGAGGTTGTCCACCTCGCCGAAGCGCAGGTGCTCGCAGGCGAAGCCGGCGCGACGCAGGCGTTCGGCAACCAGCGGCTGGCAGCCGGCGTCGTCGGGGGTGACCGAGGGCCGCGCGATCAGGTCGCGGGCGAGATCGAGGACTTCGCTCATGGGCCTATCGTAGTCGCAGGGCGGGCCTGGCCCGCCCTATGAGATGCCGAAGCGCTTCTTGAAGCCGTTGTCGCTGAAGCCCTGGGCCATGACGCCGTCGTCGGTGACCACCACCGGGCGGCGGACCAGCTGCGGGTATTCGCGCAGCAGCAGCTTCCATTCCGGCTCCGAGGCCGCGCCCTTGCGGTTGTCCGGCAGCTGCCGCCAGGTGGTGGACGACTTGTTGATCAGCGACTCGAAGCCGCCGGCCTGCCGGGCCCATTCGACCAGGGTTTCCGGGCCGGGTTTTTCGTCGCGGTAGTCGATGAATTCGTGGGCCACGCCGAAGCGGTCGAGCCACTTGCGCGCCTTGCGGCAGGTGTCGCAGTTCTTCAGTCCGTACAGGGTGGTGGTCATGCCTGGTCCCAGTGCTCGCGATGCAGGGCATGATGCCGAACATCATCGTGAACGGCTAATTCCGGTCGTCGTGACGGTGTTCGGGGTCAAGGGCTTTCGCGCCGTGACGGCGCGAGCCACCTTTACGCCGAGCGCGCTGCTGGTCGCCTTCGTTGATCAGTCCCGATGCCTTACCACCGGCAGCTCGATGTAGCTGGCCGCGTCCGCCGAGTGATGCACGGCGTTGTCGGCCACCACTGCCTCGCTTTCGGTCTCGTTCGGGCCGCCGGTGTTGAGGTTGC
>DATCYC010000270.1:0-7453 GCA_036570525.1 Luteimonas sp. | reverse complement strand
GGAGGAGGCAGCCGCCGCAGGCGGATGCCGGGGGACATTTGCCCCGAAGGCCTACAGGTCGCGCCGGGCCCGTCAGGTCGCGACGAGGCACGCGATCGGACAAGAAGCAGGAAACCCTCCCCGGAGTTGGGTGAAGAACCTTTTTTTGTTCTTCTCCCAACTGGGTGATGTGACCGTGTGGGCTCCGGTGCGTCGCCGCGTCCTGCCGAGCCGGGGAGCATGCCCCGGTCGGGACGCCGCTCCTTCCGAAGCCCGCGCACAGACCATCTGCCGGATACTTGCGCTGCGTCCGTGCCAGGACTGCCTGGTGCAAGGCTGCGGTATGGCTCGGGCATGGAGGCCGGTGTCGCTACACTGGCGGCATGTCCCGCGTCATCGCCGCCAACGAGTATCGCCGGGAGCGCTGGCGCAACGGCCTGGGCTGGACCCGTGAGATCCATGCGCATCGCCCCGATCCCGGCGGCGACTGGACCTGGCGGCTTTCGATCGCCGAGATCGAGCGCGATGCACCGTTCTCCGCGTTTCCCGGCGTCGACCGTGAACTGGTGCTGCTGCACGGCAACGGCCTGCGCCTGCGGTTCGACGACGGCGAGTCGCACCTGCTCGGACCGCCGCATGGCCGCCTGCGCTTTGCCGGCGAGCGGCCGCTGACCGGCGAGCTGGTCGACGGGCCCACGCACGACTTCAACCTGATGTGGCGGCGCGACGTGGTCGCGGCCGAGCTGCTGCATCGTCCGCTGGTCGGGCCGATGGTGTTCTTCGCCGAACCGGGGACGACGTGGGCGCTGCACCTGCTGGCGGGGGAGGCGCGGTTCGATGCGGCATCGGGATTGCCGTTGATGCAGGCCGGGGATACCGCGTTGCTGGTGGAGCCGCGGCGGACACGATATCTGCTTGATGGCGGTGGCGAGTTGCTGGTGGTGCGGCTGGACGCGATTGCGGGTGCTGGAACCTGATACGCGTGGCGCAGGACGGGTCCTGGCCCGGTTCAGTACACGTCGCGGCGGTAACGTCCGTCCGCCGCCATCGCCTCGACCAGCCCGCGGCCCAGGATCCGCTCCAGCGCGGCGTCCACGCCGGGCGCCATGCCGCGCAGGCTGCCGCAGACGTAGATCGCGGCGCCCTCCGCCACCCACTGGCGCACCTCCGCGGCGGCTTCGACCAGCGCCTCCTGCACATAGCGTCGCTGCGGCTGGTCGCGCGAATACACCAGTTCCAGCCGTTGCAGCGATCCGTCGTCCCGCCATGCCTGCAGTTCACCGGCATGGAATCCGTCGTGTGCCGCGCTGCGCTCGCCGAACAGCAGCCAGTTGCGCTGGTGACCGGCGTTGATGCGCGCTTTCAGCAGCGCCCTCAGTCCGGCCAGGCCGGTCCCGTTGCCGACCAGCAGCAAGGGGCGATCGTCGGCGGGGACGCGGAAGCCGGGATTGGCGCGCACGCGCAGGTCCACCATGCCGCCGGGTTCGACGCCGTCGACCAGCCAGCCGCTGCCGAGGCCGGGGCGCCCGTCGGAGTGGAACATGCGCCGCACCAGCAGCTGCAGGCTGCCGTCGCCGGGGACCGAAGCGATCGAGTACTCGCGGCTGGGCAGGGGGGCGCCGTCGGCCTGCGCGCCGCCGACCGGGCGCGGACCGATTTCGGCCACGTCGCCGGCTTCCCAGCGCAGGTCGGCCGGATCCTCCGGGACCAGCGCAAGGTGCCAGGCCTCGCCACCGGTGCTGCCGGGGTTGAGCAGGCGGCGTTCGACCAGCCGCCACGCGCGGTAGTCGGGCGGGCGCCAGTCGGCGATCTCGGCATGGTCGCCGAGCGCTCCGACCTGGTGTTGCCAGTGGCGCAGTGCCGCGGGGTCCTCGTTGTCGACCTCGATGCGATCGAACAACGGCCGCGCGCCAGCCCGGCGCAGGCGCTGGTCGAGCTGGCGACCGAAACCGCAGAAGCTTTCCTCGTAATCGGTGTCGCCAAGCGCGAGCACGGCGTACTCGAGTCCGTCCAGGTCGGGCGGTGCCTCGCGCAACTTCCTTGCGAACGTGCGTGCGAAGTCGGGCGCCTCGCCGTCACCGTAGGTCGCGACCACGAACAGCACCCGTGCATGCCCGGCCAGTTCGTCGGGGGCCAGCGAGCCCAGGCCGCGTGCCTCGGCAGGGCGGCCGGCCGCCCGCAGCGCCGCCGCGGTTCGCAGCGCCAGTGCCTCGGCGGTCCCGGTCTGGCTGGCGTGCAGCACCAGCAGCGGGGCGTCCCCGGCGCCGTCGTCGGGTGCCGGGGGCAATGCCAGCGGTTGTCCGGCGATGCTGTCCGATACCTCCCGCACCACGCGCTTGCGGCGCCTGCGGTCGAGGTACAGCATCCAGCCGGTGACCGCGAACAGTGGCATTCCGAAGCTGGTGACCATGAACAGCACCACGCCACCGGTGCCGAAGAAGCTGCCGCGATGCAGCGCGAACATGCTGGCGCCGATCTTCTGTCGCCAGTTGCCGTCGTCGTAGCGCTCGTGCGCGACCGGTTGCAGCGTCCAGCGGTCGAAGTCCAGAGAATTGCGTGCGCGTTCGTGCGCCGGATCCGCGTCGAGGTAGCGCACGCTCGCCGGCTTGTCGCCCTTCGGCAGCGACAGCGTCGCGCTGCTCCACGCCGGGGCGGCGGCGATGAACGCTTGCCAGGTCGCGTCGAAATCGAATGGCGGCGGCTCGCCGCGATCCTCCGCCGTGGTCGGTACCTCCGCGCGCGCCGCACCGGCGGCGGCCCAGTCGTTCACCGCGTCGCGATACCAGCCGTACGACCACCACAGGCCGGTGAGCGACATCACCAGGTAGGTCAGCAGCACCCAGGTGCCGACCACCGAATGCAGGTGCCACAGGAAGTTGCGGCCCTTCTGGCCCCAGTCGAGCGCCAGCCAGGCACGCGCGCTGCCCCAGCGCCGCGGCCAGCGCAGGTAGAGCCCGGACAGGCAGAAGAACACCAGGATCACCGTGGAGGCACCGACCACCTGCTTGCCGATGTCGTCGGCCACCAGCCAGCGGTGCAGGCGCATGGTGGTGCGGAAGAATGCCTGGTGGCGCGGTTGGCCGAGCAGTTCGCCGGTGTACGGATCGAGGTGGCGGCGCTCGCCGCGACGGCCGCCATCCTTCGGCGCGAATCCGACCACCGCCGCATCCGCGGGGTCGGCCGACAACTGCAGTGACACCACTTCCTCGCCGGGCCGTTGCCGCCGGACCTGCTCCACCAGTTCGCCCGGGGCCAGGCGCTCGCCTTGCGGCTGGACCGTCATCACCCCGGGGTTCAGCGCCTTCAGCAGTTCGTCCTCGAAGCTGAGGATGCCGCCGGTGACGCCGACGATGGCGAGCACGATGCCGGCGGTGATGCCGAAGAACCAGTGCAGCTGGAAGATCGCGTTGCGGAAGGTCATGGTGCGTGGTCGGTCAGGTTTCTGCCCAGAGGCGCAGGAGGTTGTGGTAGATCCCGGTCAGCTGCAGTAGCGCCGCACGGTCGGCTCCGGACTGGGTCAGGGCCTGGATCGAGGCGTCGAGCTCGAACAGCATCCGCCGTTGGGCGTCGTTCCGGATCAGGCTCTGCACCCAGAAGAACGATGCCAGCCGCGCGCCCCGCGTGACCGGTTCGACCCGGTGCAGGCTGCTCGACGGATAGATGACCAGGTCGCCGGCGGGCAGCTTGACCTCGTGCTCGCCGTAGGTGTCGTGGATCACCAGCTCGCCGCCGTCGTACTCGTCCGGTTCGCACAGGAACAGGGTGCACGAGATGTCGGTACGCATCGTTGCCGTCGGCTGGCCGGGCGCGGCGACGTGCATCACCGAGCCGTCGACGTGCAGCCCGTAGGTGCCGCCGCCCTGGTAGCGGTTGAAGCGCGGCGGCAGCGTGCGCAGCGGCAGCACCGCCGAGTGGTACAGCGGGCTGGCCGCCAGCGCCGCGAGCACCGCGGCGCCGAGCTCACGCGCCAGCGGCGAGCCGTCGGCCAGCTGCTGGTTGCGCTTGACCTGCGCGCCCTGCACGCCGACCGTCGCCTTGCCGTCGATCCACTCGCCGCCATCGAGGGCCTTGCGAAAACGGGCGACCTGCCCGGCGTCGAGGATGGCTGGAACGTGCAGCAGCATGGGTGCCTCCGGGTGCGTCAGAAGCGGAAGTTGGCCGTCAGCAGCACCGAGCGCGGCGCGCCGGGCGTGTAACGGTAGCCGCTCTTGTTGATCGCCGCCACGTAGTCCTTGTCGAACAGGTTGTAGGCGTTCAAGCGCAGGTCGAAGTCCTTGCTGAAGGCGTAGCTGGCGACCAGGTCCCACACCGTGTGCGACTTGACGAACTCCGGCGTGCCCGGCGCGCCGTCGGTGCCGCGCTTCATCTCGCCGCCGTAGCGCACGCCGCCGCCGACGGTCAGGCCGAACGGGAAATCGTACGTCGTCCACACCGTGCCCGCCTTGTCCGGCGTGTAGGCCAGCACGTCGCTGCCGTCGTTGGTGACCGGCGGCGCGTCGATGACATCGGTGTCCATCGTGGTGAAGCCGGCCGACACGATCCAGCGTTCGGTGATCCGGCCCACGGCGCCGAGTTCGACGCCGCGAACGCGCTTCTCGCCGCTCTGGTAGTACTGCTGGTCGATCGGGTCCTGCACGATCTCGTTGCTCACCCGCGTGTCGTACAGCGTGGCGGTGAGCAGCAGGCCGTCGCCGAACAGCTGCCACTTGGTGCCGATCTCGGCGGTTTTCGCCTTCTGCGGGTCGAAGATCGGGTTGTTGGCGTTGTTCTCCCGGCTGCTCAGCTCCAGGCTGGCGCCGCCGGGCGGCTGCTGCGCGACGGCGTAGTTGGCGTAGATGCTGCCGTTCTCCGCCGGCTTGTACAGCGCGCCGAGCTTCCAGTTGAACAGCGTGTCGGAGACCCGCGCGGTGAACGGCACGATCGCATCCGTCGGCAGTCCCGCGCATTCGGCCGGCGGGCGACGGCCGCTGCACAGGACCATGGCGTCGAAGTCGGTCTCGTAGCGGTCCAGGCGCACGCCGCCGTTGAGCTGCCAGCGATCGCCGAACTTGATCGTGTCGAAAGCGTATGCGGCGATGGTGTCGGTGCGGCCGCGGCTGGATGCGCCGGTCCGCCCCCATTCGAGCCCGGTCACGCGAGGATCCGGGTCGTACAGGTTGGCCGCTGGCCACGCCGTGCCGTCCAGCGCGTCGATGTCGGTGCTGTCCAGTTGCTCGCGGCTGAACTCCACGCCGGTGCTCAGGTCGTGCCGTACCCGGCCCGAACCGAAGTGCGCGCCGAGGTTGGTGTGGTTGGCGAGGATCTTGTTGGTCTGGTCCTTGAAGGTCGGCAGGCTGCGCGCGACTTCCCAGGTCGACGGATCGTCCAGGTCGGGCGTGGCGAAGCGCGCCGGGTCCTGGGAGGTCATGAACGCGGTCAGCATGTACTCCTGCTTCGAGCGGCCCCAGCGGGTGGTGTTCTGCAGGCGCACGGTGTCGGAGAAGTCGTGCTCGACGCGCACGGTGAACATGTCGGCGGTGACGTCGTCGTGGTCGGATGTGGTGCCGTAGAAGTTTTCGCTGTCCACGCGTGGCGCGGCGCCGATCTGCGGACGCGCCGGGTCCGGGCTGGCGTAGCCGGGCAGGCCGATCGTCGGCACGCCGCCGTCGGGCACGTTGTCCTGGTCGACGTGCAGCAGGTTGAAGAACAGGCGCGTCGGGCCGTCCAGCCCGAACGCCAGCGACGGCGCGACGCCCCAGCGCTTGTTGGTCACTTCGTCGCGGCCGGGGACGCCGCTGTCCTGCGCCATCAGGTTGATGCGGAACGCATTGCCGTTGCCGAACGCCTGGTTGAAATCGGCGGTGGCGCGGCGCTGCTCGTCGGTGCCCAGCGACAGCGACGCGGCGTTGTAGTCGCGCTGGAAGGCCTGCTTGGTGGCCAGGTTGATCGCGCCGCTGGGCGCGGTGCGGCCGTTGTCGGTGCCGGCCGGGCCCTTGGCGACTTCGATCTGCTCGATGTTGAACACGTCGCGCGAGATCGAGCCCAGGTCGCGGATGCCGTCCACGAAGATGCTGCCGGAGGTATCGAAGCCGCGCATGTACACCGCGTCGCCGGTGGTGGTGTTGCCGTTCTCGCCGACGTAGAACGTGCCCACGCCGGGGCTGTTGCGCAGCGCCTCGGTGAGCGTGGTCGCGCCCTGCTCGTTGAACAGGTCGCTGCCGATGACCTGGATGGTCTGCGTCGTGTCGACCAGCGGCTGGGTGAACTTGGGCGAGGACGACCGCTCGGCGGAATAGCGCTTGATGCGCTCGCCATGCACGTCGATCTTGTCGAGGGTCGTGGTCTGCGGTTCGGGGCTCGGGCCGGAAGCCACGTCCGCCGCGAGCGCGCCGGCCGGCACGCCCAGCGCGAGGCTGGTCAACAGGGTGGCGGCGGTGAGGGACTGCGGCGACTTCGTGTTCGGAACGGCGTGCTTGCGACTCTTGATGTGGGCCATGGGTGTCTTCGTGGAATGGGCGACGCGCGGCCGCACCCACGCAAGGTGGAGGCAACGGGCGTCCGGGACCTCGTGGCTGGCCTGGGAAGGCGGGCTGGGGGGCGGCTCTGGCTCGACGCTGCCAGCGGCGGCGCGCGGCGTCCTTCAGCGGGGACGCGACGCCGGGGCGGGTGGCGGAGTGCGCGTATTCAACCGCAAACGAGAATTATTCGCAATACCTTTCCCGACCCGCGTCATCCGTAGGATGGGTAGAGCGCAGCGAAACCCATCGCCCTGGCCCACCGACATTGATGGGTTTCGCCTGCGGCTCCACCCATCCTGCGAGTCGCGTACGCCTGGCTACCGGTCGTCGCGCGTCCACACCGCGCCGTCCTCGACCTTCACCGGGAACTTCGCCACCGGTGCGTAGGCCGGCGCGCACAGGGCGCGCCCGTCGCGGACATCGAATTTCGCGCCGTGCAGGGTGCATTCGATCGTCGCGTCGCCGCCGTCGAAGTCGCCCGCGGACAATTCGAAATCCTCGTGGCTGCAGCGGTCCTCGAGCGCGTAGAAGTCGCCGTCGACGTTGAACACGATGATCGGCGTGTCGCCGTCCCAGGCCACGGCGGTTTCGCCGGGCAGCAGTTCGGAGGTGGCGCAGACGCGGATCCAGTCGGGCATGGCGGTGGCTCGTGTCGGTTCGGGGCATTGTAGGAGCGCACTCGGGCGCGACCCAACGGCTCCGGATGCAGCGCGCGGTCGCGCCCGAGTGCGCTCCTACAGGAGCTTTTCGAGGACCTCGAAGCGCAGGTCGTCGCGTTTGGCGATGCCGAAGCGCTCGTCGCCGTGCGGGAACGGCTTGTAGTTGCCGGTGCGGCGGTAGCCGCGGCGCTCGTAGAAGGCGATCAGTTCGTCGCGGATGTCGATCACGGTCATGCGCACGTCGGGCAGCCGCCAGTCGTCGCGCACGATGCGTTCGCACTCGGCCAGCAGCGCCTTGCCGATGCCGCCGCCCTGCAG
>DATCYC010000269.1:0-14140 GCA_036570525.1 Luteimonas sp. | reverse complement strand
GTGGTCGAACAGCACCGCTCCGGCTACATCGTCGCCGACGGCCCCGGCGAGGGCTTCGCGGTCGAATCCCTGCCCGAATGGCAGCGTCCGTCCGGCTACCGCAAGGGCAGCTCGTCGCAGGACCAGCGCGCCGCGGTCGGCGACTGGGTGCTGCTCGACGGCAAGCGCATCGTCGCCCTGCTGCCACGCCGAACCGCGATCAAGCGCGGCGCGGCCGGCGAGCACTACAAGCAGCAGGTCATCGCCGCCAACATCGATACCGTGCTGGTGGTGAGCGGCCTGGACGGCGACTTCAACCCGCGCCGCATCGAACGCTACCTGCTGCTGGTGCACGGCGGCGGCGCGCAGCCGATCGTGGTGCTGACCAAGGCCGATCGCGACGACAGCGACGTGCAGGCCGCCATCGACGCGCTGGTGGGCGTGGCCGGCCAGGACGTGCCGGTGTTCGCGGTCAACGCCAAGGACCGCGACAGCGTGGCCGTGCTCGATCCGTGGCTACGGGCGGGCATGACCGCGGTGCTGGTCGGCAGCTCCGGCGCCGGCAAGTCCACGCTGACCAACACCCTGCTCGGAGTCGAAAAGATGAAGACCGCCGGCGTGCGCGAAAGCGACGCGCGCGGCCGCCACACCACCACCCACCGCGCGCTGATCCCGCTGCCGTCGGGCGCCTGCCTGATCGACACCCCCGGCATGCGCGAACTCAAGCCCACCGGCGAGGAGGACCTGGCCGAGGGCGGTTTCGCCGACATCGAGGCGCTGGCCGAACAGTGCAAATTCCGTGACTGCCGCCACGACCGCGAGCCCGGCTGCGCGGTGCGCGCCGCGATCGAGGCCGGCACCCTGGACCCGCAGCGGCTGGCGAACTACTTCAAGCTGCGCGACGAGGTCGCCGGCGCCGCCGACAAGCTGGCCACGCGGCTGGCGCAGAAGGCCGGCGACAAGGTGCAGGGCAAGACGCTCAACAAGCGCCTGGACGACAAATATGGCCGCCACTGATGGCCATTTAGGAGCGGCTCCGGACGTGAACGCAGACGCTCCCGACATCGCCCACCACGCCGCCCTCGACGCGCGCATGGTCGCCGTTGCGCGCGGGATCAAGGTGCTGACCCTGGTGAGCTGGCCGGCAAGCGTCCAGCAGCGTTTCCTCGAAGGCCACGCGCGCGGGCATGACGTGCCGCCGCGGATCGAGTACCCCAGGCACGACTTCGGCGATGCCCGACGCGAACTCGACGCCATCGCCGCCGCTGCCGACCCCGCGCACCCGCTCGGCGCCTACCTCGTCGAATCCACCCGCAGCTGGTCGACCGCCGCATGGCTGCTCGAAGCGCTGGGCACGCCCGCCGCGGGCATCCATTCGGCGGCGCTGTACGGCCGTCCGGACGACCCGCTGCCCGGCAACGGTCCCACTGCGCGCGAAGCCGCGCGACACTTCATCGACATCGCCGACGAACTCGACCGCGAGCTGCTCTCGCCATCCGAGCAGGTCACCATCTCCGCCACCGCGCTGCAGCTGCAGCTGCAGTCCGAACTCGACCGCTACTTCGGCGAGCGCGTGGTTGCGGTCGAGCTGGACCCGGACATGATCGCCAAGGCCGCCGCCGGCGCGCGCCGCATCCGCCTGCGTACCAGCGCGCAGTACACCGACTACGACCACCACCAGCTACTCCAGCACGAGGCCTTCGTGCATTCGCTCACCGCGCTCAACGGTCGCGAGCAGGCGGTGCTCGGCAGCCTGTCCCTGGCCTCGCCCCGCACCACCGCCACCCAGGAAGGGCTGGCGGTGTTCGCCGAGCAGATCACCGGCAACATCGACATCGAGCGCATGAAGCGGGTCAGCCTGCGCATCGAGGCGATCGCGATGGCGCTCGAGGGCGCCGGCTTCATCGACGTGTTCCGCTATTTCCTCGATGCCGGGCAGTCGGCGGAGGAGAGTTTCGCCTCGGCCCAGCGCGTGTTCCGCGGCGTGCCGCTGGATGGTGGCTGCGCGTTCACCAAGGACGCGGTCTACCTGCGTGGCCTGGTCGGCGTGCACACCTTCTTCCGCTGGGCGCTGCGCGAGCGCCGGCTGCGGCTGTGCCGGCAGCTGTTCGCCGGCAAGATGACGCTGGGCGACGTGCAGCGCTTCGCACCGCTGTTCGACGCCGGCGTGCTGCAGCCGCCGCGCTGGCTGCCGCACTGGGTGTCGCGTGCGAACGGGCTGGCGGGGATGCTGGCGTTCTCGCTGTTCGCCAACCGCATCCGGCTGGACCGGGTGTCGGAGGCGCCTGGGTTCGATATCTGACCGGCGCACCGAGGAAGCGGCGGCGAGCCGCCGCTGGCGCTAGCCGGCCGGCGCGCGGATCTCCTCGATGATCGCGGCGATCATGGCGATGAACTCCTCGGCCGCCTTCGAAGGCGGCCGGTCTTCCAGGAACACGCATTCGACCTTGAACCGGATCGGCGGATCGAGGGGACGGAAACGCACCGAGGCCTCGGAGCCGGCGCGCGCGGTGAACTCGTCGACCACCGTCATCCCCGCGCCGCAGCCGGTCAGCGCGGCTGCGATGTAGAACGTCTGGTTCGACACCACTTCATGGATCACCACGCCGTGGCGCTTGAGTTCGGTCGTGAACGCATCGCCGACCGGGCCGCTGGTGGTCAATCCGACCATGTTGCGGCCGTCGAGCATCGACAGCGGGACGGCATCGCCGACGTCGGCGAGCTCGCCTTCCCGGAACAGCAGCATGAGCTGGCCCATGTCCAGCAGGCGCCGCTTCATGCGCGGGTGCACGGGTGGATCGTAGGCGATGGCGATGTCGCAGGTGCGCTCGTAGAGCGCCTGGAACAGCTCGTCGTGGTGCAGAGTCTGCACGTCGAAGGTGACCTGGGGATGCAGCTTGCGGAAGCGCGCGATCGCCAGCGGCGCGACGTGCAGGCCCAGCGACGGCACCACGCCCAGGCGGATGTGGCCGCCGCCGACGTTGCGGATGTTGCTGACCGTTTTCTGCAGCGAAGTCAGGCGCTCGACGATCTCGCTGACTTCCACGAACAGCGCATGCGCCTCGTCGGTGGCGACCAGGCGCCCGCGCACCAGGGTGAACAGGGTAAGGCCGAGCTGCGACTGGGTGTGGTGCAGGACCTTGCTGACCGACGGCTGCGAAACATGCAGTGCGCGCGCGGCGGCGCTGATCGATCCAGTCGTGTAGACGGCGTGGAAGATTTCAATCTGGCGGAATCGCATGGCATCGATCTTAAGGTGCCGTCCGGTTCTTGTCAGATCGCGATTTGCTACTCGGGGCTGCGTCCGACGCCCTCGCGCCGCGGATCGGCCGCCCACTCGAGCACGCCGTCGCGCAGGAACACGCCATGCAGCCCCGAGTCCTCGCCGGAACCGGAGCGCACCTCGATTCCGCGACGGGTGAGTTCGGCGCGGATGCGTGGAGAAAAGCGCGAGGCCTCGCCGTTGAAGCGATTGCCGCGCGCGACCAGGTTGGGCAGGTCGACCGCCTGCTGCAGCGGCAGGTCCCAGTAGACCAGGCCGACCAGGGTCTTGGCGATGTAGGCGGGGATCGCCGAGCCGCCGGGCGAGCCGATCGCGCCGACGAAGTTGCCGTCGCGATCGAGCAGGATCGCGGGCGTCATCGACGAACGCGGGCGCTTGCCGCCGGCGATCGCATTCGCGGCGGGAACAGGTCCGTTGGCCGGGTTCCAGGAAAAATCGGTGAGCTGGTTGTTGAGGAAGAAGCCGTCCACCATGCGCCCGGACCCGAAGTACGATTCGATCGTGGTGGTGATCGACACCGCATTGCCGCGCGCATCGACGATGACCATGTGGCTGGTGCCGCCGGGCTCGTCGGTGCGGTCATCGGCCGTGGCCGGTGCGCCTTGCGGATGACCGGCGGAAGGCGCGGGCACCGAGGCCGTGGTGCCGATCAGCTTGCGGCGCGCGTCGACGTAGGCCGCGTCGAGCAGGCCCTGCACCGGAACCGGCACGAAGCGCGGATCGCCCACGTACCGGTCGCGGTCGGCGTACATGATCCGGCTGGCTTCGGCGAACAGGAACCACGACTGGGGGTCGTCCGGCCCGCGCTGGTCGATGTCGGTGCCGTCGAGCAGCGCCATCAGCTGCAGCAGGCCGACGCCGCTGGTGGGCGGCGGCGGCACGCACAGCACGTACTGGCGCAGCGGCCGGCAGATCGGTTCGCCGATCGTGGGCTCGTAGTCGGCGAGGTCCTGTTCGCTCATGGCGCCGCCCAGCGGCGGCTGGTGCGTGCGCGCGACGATCGCGCGGGCGATGTCGCCGTGGTAGAACGCCGACGGGCCGCCCTCGGCCAGCGTGCGCAGGGTGTCGGCGTAGGCGGGATTGCGCAGCAGGTCGCCGACCTCCAGCGCGTTGCCCGCGGCATCGGAGAAATAGGCGGTGACGTCGGGCGCCGACGCCTGCGGGAAATCGCCGTGGATGTGCTGTGCCAGCCGCGGCGTGACGCGGAATCCCTGCTCGGCGCGAGCGATGGTCTCGTCGAACAGCTGGTCCCAGCGCAGCGCGCCGTGATCGCGCTGCGCGGCAGCGAACACCGCGACCGCACCGGGGACGCCGGTGGCGCGCCCGGTCAGCATCGCTTTCGGACGCGGCAGCGGATGCCCGTCGGCATCGTCGAGCAGTGCCGGCGTAGCCAGCGCGGGTGCCGTCTCGCGACCGACGTAGCTGGTCACCTCGCCGCTGTCCGCGTCGTACGCCATGATGAAGGCGCCGCCGCCCAGGCCCGAGCTCTGCGGCTCCACCAGGCCCAGCATCGCCTGCACCGCGACCGCGGCATCGATCGCGCTGCCGCCGCGGCGCAGCACCGCGGTGCCGGCATCGACCGCCAGCGGATGCGCCGCGACCACGACCGCATCGGTCGTGGTCCTGGCCGCATGGTCCGGAGCGGGCGTGGAGACTTGCCAGCCGGTTGCACAGGCGGTCAGCGCGACCAGCAGGCCGACGGACATGCAGGCCCGGGCGTGGCACAGGATGCGAAGTGTCATGCGCAATATTCCTCGCTGCGTTGGGAACGACAGGGTGCAGTTGCCCGGGCCTTCGTCGACCTACGGCCAGAAGTTGAGGAACCCGGTGATGATCAGCGCGTTGGTGAAGTCGATGAAGAACGCGCCCACCAGCGGCGCGACCAGGAACGCGCGCGGCGCCATGCCATAGCGCAGCACCAGCGTGCGCATCACCGCCATGGCATTGGCCGTAGTGCCGAGCATGAAGCCGATGAAGCCGCCGCCCATCACCGCCGCGTCGTAGTCGCGGCCCATGATGCGGAACACCGGCACGCAGAACAGCACCACCAGCGCGACCTGCAGGCCAAGGTTGACGATCAGCGGCAGGGCAAGCCCCGACAGCTCCCACAGCTTCAGGTTCATCAGCGCGACCGCCAGGAACAGCGCCAGGCAGACGTTGCCGATCAGGTCGGTGGTCTGCACCGACAGCCCGACCCAGCCGGTGCGGTCGTCGAAGTTGCGGATCACCGCGCCCACCAGCATCGCGCCGATGTAGACCGGCAGGGTGAGGCCGAGCGCATCGAAGCCCTGTCCCACCCAGGCGCCCACCCACATCGCGAGCAGGATCACCACGATGCTCTTGAGCGCGTTGAACTCGCGCGCCGCTTCGGTATCCACCACGACGCCGTCGCCGACGGCGATGTCGAGTTCCTCCGCCACGGCGGCGGGCACGGTCGTCGCCTGGTCCTTGCCGGGCTGCAGGCGCAGGCGCCGGATCAGCAGGGTGATCGCCGGGCCGCCGACGATCCCGCCGCAGACGATGCCCGCCATCGCCGAGGTGATGGCGATCGACTCGGCGCCGACCAGGCCGGCCTCTTCGAACAGGGGCGCGAACGCCAGGCCGGTCGCCGGCCCGCCGGTGAGCGTGGCCGAACCGGCGAGCACGCCGAACATCGGATCGAGCCCGAACGACGTCGCCACGCCGATCCCCACCAGGTTCTGCACCACCGCGAATCCCGACGCCAGCGCCAGGAACACCATCACCTGCTTGCCGCTGATCTTCAGCAGCGCGACGGAAGCGTTGACGCCCATGGAGGTGAAGAAGGCGACCATCAACGGCCCCTGCAGCGCGGTGTCGAACTGGAACAGCACCGTGTCGCGGCCGTGCGCCCACAGCACCAGCAGCGCGATCACCAGCCCGCCGATCACCGGCGGGGGCAGGTTGTAGCGGCCCAGCAGCGGGATGAAGCGGCACAGCGCGTAGCCGAGGAAGAGGGCGAGGCCGCCGAACGCCACGGTCTGCACCGCGTTCAATTCAATCATGTGGATTCCCCATGGACAGGCCGGTGTCGTTCGCCGGGTGCGTGCGGTGTGCGATCGTCACCGCGCGCCGACCGCCGCGCCCTCGTCGATCGCGCCGCCGGCCTGGCCCCAGAAGCCCGGAACGGCCGGCTGCAGCGCGCCGTTGTGCGAACGCACGCCGCCGCCGTGGTCCGCCTGCAGCCACAGCGGGCCATCGAGGTCGACGAACTCGGCGCCGCGCGCCACCAGGAACGCGGGCGCCACCGCCAGCGACGAACAGATCATGCAGCCGACCATGATCCGGAACCCGCGCGCGCGCGCCTCGGTCCGCAGCGCCAGCGCTTCGGTCAGGCCGCCGGTCTTGTCGAGCTTGATGTTGATGGCCTGGTAGCGGCCCTGCAGGCGCGGCAGGTCGGCGGCGACGTGGCAGGATTCGTCGGCGCAGATCGGCACCGCCGATTCGAAGCCCTCCAGCGCCGCGTCGTCCGCCGCGGGCAGGGGCTGTTCCACCAGCGCCACGTCGAGCGTCGCCAGCGCGGGCTGCATGTCGCGCAGCAGGTCGATGTTCCAGCTTTCGTTGGGGTCGACGATCAGGCGCGCGGCCGGCGCCGCGCGGCGCACCGCCTCGATCTGCGCGGCCGGTGCGCTGGCATCGACCTTGACCTTCACCAACCGCGCCGACGCGATCTTCGCCGCCGCCTCGCCCATGCGCTCGGGCGTGTCCAGGCTCACGGTCAGCGCGGTGGTCAGCACCTGCGGCGGCGCCAGGCGCAGCAGCGACCACACCGACGAACCGGCCAGCTGCGCCTCCAGGTCCCACAGCGCGCAGTCCACGGCGTTGCGCGCCGCGCCCGCGGGCAGCAGTTCGGCAAGCTGTGCGCGCGAGGCACCGTTGGCGATCGCCTGCCGCGCGGATTCGATCTGTTGCAGCACCGATTCGATGGTTTCGCCGTAGCGTGCGTACGGCACCGATTCGGCGCGCCCGCGGCAGCCGTCTTCATGGATCTCGACGACCACCGCCTCGGCCGAATGCTTGACTCCGCGCGAGATGCGGAACGGCGCGGCCAGCGGCCAGCTGCGGTGGCGCGCGCTCAACTCGCGAAGCATGACTGCAGCCGGTCGGCGATGCGCGCCATGCCCATGGTCACCGGGTCCTGGCAAGGCAGTCCCAGCGCGTCCTCGATTCCGGCGCAGGCCCGGGCGGCGGCGTCCGCGCCACCCAGGTTCGAGGTGTTCACCGCCACGCCCACGGCGATGACGTCGGGGCTGGTCAGGCGCGCGGCCTGCAGGTTGGCCTCCAGGCACGTCGCCAGATCGGGAACCGGGTAGTGCGGCAGCCCGCGCATGTGCGGGCGGCCGGGTTCGTGGCACAGCACCAGCGCATCGGGCTGCGCGCCGTGCAGCAGGCCCAGCGAAACGCCGGCGTAGGACGGATGGAACAGCGAGCCCTGTCCTTCGACGAGGTCCCAGCCGCCATCGTCGCGCGCCGGCGAGATCCATTCGGCGGCACCGGAAATGAAATCCGCCACCACCGCATCGATCGGCACGCCGGCGCCGGCGATGAAGATGCCGGTCTGGCCGGTAGCGCGGAAATCCGCACGCATCCCGCGCGACTGCAGCTCGCGTTCGAGCGCCAGCGTGGCGTACATCTTGCCCACCGAGCAGTCGGTGCCGACGGCGAGCAGGCGCCGGCCGGCGCGACGGAGGCCGTTGCCCACCGCCAGCGGCGGCGGCTGCCGCGCATCGAACAGGAAGCGCCCGTTGCGCCGTGCCGCGGCCACGATGGCCGGGTACGAGGCCAGCCGCTGGTGCAGGCCGGAGGCGATGTTCATGCCCGCGTCCAGCGCGGCCACGACGTGCTGCACGGCTTCGTCGTCCATCACCCCGCCGGCGTTGGCCACGCCGACGATCATGGTGTTCGCGCCGGCCTCGACGGCTTGTGCGAAATCCAGGTCCGGCAGGCCGAGCGTGGTCTTGCAGTCGCTGCCGCGGAACTGGCCGACACACCACTGCGGCCGCCAGTAGGCCAGGCCGCGGGCGGTCTTGGCCGCCAGGTGGTCCCGTGCGTTGCCCAGGTAGAGCAGGTAGGGCGGGGGCCAACTGGAAGCGGGCATGGCCGGGGCAGGCGCGGCGGTCGAAGGCATGGGGTCGGGCGGTCCTGGGGGGGTGGAATCGCGGGGGTCGTGCGGTACCGCCAGTGCTTGCGATCGTCCGGCGCGATCACGTCGCCATGCCGTGTCCTGCATCGATGACGCACGGCCTTGTCTGGCGTTCCCGCGTGGGATCAACCTTAGCCACTCGCCTTCCGGCCCACCATTGAAAAGACGCAGGCCGTGCATAACCCGGGGTTATGCGCGTCGGCCGCGTGGAAACCGTCGCCGGGCCCGGTACGGCACGCCCCGCAGCGAGGGGGCAAGGTAGAATCGAAGCGGTTATTTCCCGACGCCGTGACCATGCCCGACCAATCTTCCGAAAAGCCCGCCCCCAACCAGCCAGGCGCCCAGCAGCCCGAGGATTTCAAGCAGGCGGCGCTGGACTACCACCGCCTCGCCCCGGCCGGGAAGATCAAGGTCACCGCCACCAAGCCGATGGTCACCCAGCGCGAACTGGCCCTGGCCTACTCGCCGGGCGTGGCCTACGCCTGCGAGGAGATCGCCGCCAACCCCGCCGCCGCGCACGACTACACCGCGCGCGGCAACCTGGTGGCCGTGATCTCCAACGGCACCGCGGTGCTGGGCCTGGGCGACATCGGCCCGCTGGCCGGCAAGCCGGTGATGGAAGGCAAGGGCGTGCTGTTCCAGAAGTTCGCCGGCATCGACGTGTTCGACATCGAGGTCGACGAGCGCGACCCCGACAAGCTGGTCGAGATCATCGCCTCGCTCGAACCCACCTTCGGCGGCATCAACCTGGAGGACATCAAGGCGCCGGAATGCTTCATCGTCGAGCGCAAGCTGCGCGAGCGGATGAAGATCCCGGTGTTCCACGACGACCAGCACGGCACCGCGATCATCGTCGGCGCCGCGGTGCTGAACGCGCTGCAGGTTGCGGGCAAGGACATCGGCAAGGTCAAGGTCGCCACCACCGGCGCGGGCGCGGCGGGCATCGCCTGCCTGGACATGCTGGTGGCGCTGGGCGTGCGCAAGGACAACATCATCGCCTTCGACCGCGATGGCGTGATCTTCAGCGGCCGTCCCGGGCTGGATCCCGACAAGGCGCGTTACGCGTCCGACACCGACAAGCGCAGCCTGGCCGGGATCGTCGACGGCGCCGACGTGTTCCTCGGCCTGTCCGCCGGCGGCATCCTCAAGCCGGAGATGGTCGCGACGATGGCCGACAGGCCGATCATCCTCGCCCTGGCCAACCCGTACCCGGAGATCCTGCCGGGGGAGGCCAAGGCCGTGCGCCCGGACTGCATCATCGCCACCGGCCGCTCGGACTATCCGAACCAGGTCAACAACGTGCTGTGCTTCCCCTACATCTTCCGTGGCGCGCTGGACGTGGGCGCCACCGAGATCAACGAGGCGATGAAGCTGGCCTGCGTGCGCGCGATCGCGCGGCTGGCGCAGATGGAATCGTCCGACCTGGGCAGCGCGTACGGGGGCGAGGTCACCTCGTTCGGTGCCGACTACATCATCCCGCGGCCCTTTGACCCGCGCCTGCTGACCGTGCTCGCGCCGTGCGTGGCGGAAGCGGCGATGGAGTCGGGCGTCGCCGTGCGGCCGATCGCCGACCTGCGCGCCTACGCCGAGAAGCTCGGCCAGTTCATCCACCGCACCGGCCTGATGATGAAGCCGGTGTACGAGCGCGCGCGCGCAGACCTCCAGCGCGTGGTCTACGCCGAGGGCGAGGAGGAGACCGTGCTGCGCGCGGTGCAGACGGTGGTCGACGAACAGCTCGCGCGACCGATCCTGATCGGGCGCCCGGAGGTGATCGAGACCCGTATCGAGCGCCTGGGCCTGCGCCTGCGCGCGGGCGAGGACTTCGAGCTCACCAACATCAACGACGATCCGCGCTTCCACGAGTACTGGACCCAGTACCACGCCCTGACCGAGCGCCGCGGCGTCACCCCGGACGCGGCCAAGAACCTGCTGCGTTCGCGGCCCTCGCTGATCGGCGCGCTGATGGTCGAGCGCGGCGAGGCCGACGGCCTGATCTGCGGCCTGGTCGGCCGTTACCACAAGAAGCTGGGCTACCTGCGCAGCGTGTTCGACCTCGACCCCCGCGTCACCAGCACCTCGGCGATGACCGGCGTGATCAACGACAGCGGCCTGTGGTTCTTCCTCGACACCCATGTCCAGCTCGACCCCACCGCCGAGCAGATCGCCGAAAGCACCCTGCAGGCGACCTACCGGCTCAAGCTGTTCGGCGTCGAACCGCGCGTGGCGCTGCTGTCGCACTCCAACTTCGGCAGCCATGACAACGCCTCGGCGGCGAAGATGCGCAAGGTGCGCGAAATCCTCGCCCACCGCGCCCCGCGCCTGGACGTGGATGGCGAGATGCAGGGCGACACCGCCTGGCTCGAGGACATGCGCCGACGCATGTTCCCCAACACCACCCTCAAGGGCCGCGCCAACCTGTTCGTGATGCCCAACCTGGACGCGGCCAACATCACTTACAACATGATCAAGGTGATGACCGAAGGCGTTGCCATCGGCCCGATCCTGATGGGCATCGACCAGCCCGCCCACATCCTCACGGGCGCCGCCACCCCCCGCCGCGTGGTCAACATGACCGCGATCGTCGCGGTGGAAGCGCAGATCCGGAAACTGCAGCGGGAAAGCAGTTGACCGCGCCCCCTCTTTGATCTTGTGGGAGCGGCTTCAGCCGCGATCTTTTGACTTTCCCGGGGGCCGAAGAAGAGCTCGCGGCTGAAGCCGTTCCCACAAGGGCGCCGCGTCATCTCGCGGAACATCAGGGTTCTCCTACCCCGCGCCGCGATGCATGCCGATACCCGCCGATCGAGCGATCGGCGAAGCTGCCGCAATGGGACCCGGAAGCCAGGCATTGCGAAAGGGAAGGGAGTCGACGGCCGGGCAGGTCTACCTGGTCACGTTCGCGACCGACCGCAGGCAGCCGCACTTCCGCGAGTGGGACGTCGCTGCGGACGCTGCGCGGCTGATCCGGAACTCCACCGCCTGGCAGGGCAGTCGCCTGCTGGCCTGGGCGCTCATGCCCGACCACTGGCACGGCCTGATCGAACTGGCCGACGGCGCGACGCTGGCCGGCTGCGTGCGCAGGCTGAAGGGAGGCAGCGCACGCATCCTGCGCCAGCAACATCCGGCGCTCGGCTGGATCTGGGCCTCCGGCTACCACGACCATGCCATCCGCGGCGACGAGGACCTGCTTGAAACCGCGCGCTACATCGTCCTGAACCCGGTCCGCGCCGGCCTCGCCTCCCGCGTCGGCGACTACCCCTTCTGGGATGCCGTCTGGTTGCCCGGATAGCGGGGCCGAATAGCCACATAACCAGAGAATTGGATGAGCCGATGAAAAAAACCTTGTGGGAGCGGCTTCAGCCGCGATCTTTTGACTTTCCCGGGGCCGAAGAAGAGCTCGCGGCTGAAGCCGCTCCCACAAGAGCGGGGGGCAGGCGGCGGCAGGGCTCCTTCTTCTTCCATCGCCACCGATCCGCAAAAAACATCGCGCTGCCGCGAATCCCCGTGGGAGCGGCTTCAGCCGCGATCTTTTGACTGTCCCCGAGACGAAGAAGAACTCGCGGCTGAAGCCGCTCCCACAAGAGCAGGGTTTCGAGCTACGCGTCGAGCAGCCTGCGCACCAATCTTGGCAGCTCATGCAGCTCATGCTTGAGCAGCACGCCGTCGGCCTCGGGCAGGGTGGCGTCTTCGGCGATCGCGCCGGTCAGGAACACGAAGCGGGCGGCGGGTGCCCGCTCGCGCACGATGGCCAGCGCGTGCGGGCCGTCGAAGCCGGGCATGTTGACGTCCGAGAGCACCAGCCGCGGCGCGGGGCCGTCCAGCGCGGACAGCAGCGAGGCTTCGCTGTCCACGCGCACGCACTCGGCGTCGATGCCGGCATGGCGCAGTTCTATCATTGCAAGTTCCGCGTCGTCCGCGCTGTCGTCGACCAGCACAACGCGCCAGCGCGCCGCCGCCTTGCCTGCCACGGGTGCGGCCTCAGAGATCCTGCGGCGCCTCGTTGAACACCGCCCAGAACTTGCCCAGCGTCTTCACCGCCTCGAAGAACTGGTCCACGTCCACCGGCTTGACCACGTACGCGTTCACGCCCAGGTCCCAGCTGCGGGCCAGGTCGTTCTCCTCGCGCGAAGACGACAGGATCACCACCGGCAGGCGCTTGAGGTGGTCGTGCTGTCGCAGCTGGGTCAGCACTTCCAGGCCGTCCATGCGCGGCATCTTGATGTCCAGCAGCAGCACCGCCGGGTCGCCTTCGGGGCGGTCGGCGAAGCGGCCGCGGCGCAGCAGGTAGTCCAGCGCCTCGACGCCGTCCTCCACGTGCACGATCGGGTTGACCAGGTGGGCGTCGCGCAGGGCGTCGATCGCCATCTCCGCGTCGTTGGGGCTGTCTTCGGCTAGCAGGATGGTGCGGATCGCGCTCATGTGGTCGTGCCCTTGCTCTCGGCGGGTTCCAGGGTCGCTGGAAGGGTGAAGTGGAAAGTGGCGCCCTTGCCGGGTTCGGATTCTGCCCAGACGCGGCCGTCATGGCGCGTGATGACACGCTTGACGCTGGCCAGGCCGATGCCGGTGCCGGAGAACTCGGACGCCGCATGCAGGCGCTGGAACACGCCGAACAGCTTGTCCGCATAGGCCATGTCGAACCCGGCGCCGTTGTCGCGGACGCTGAACCGGTGGCTGCCGTCGGCCTCGTGGTCGTGCGAGATCTCGATCACCGCCGGCTCGCTGTGCGCGCTGTACTTGACCGCGTTGCCCAGCAGGTTCAGCCAGACCTGGCGCAGCATGTTTTCGTCGCCGACCAGCACCGGCATCGACCCGATCTTCCAGCGGATGGCGTGGCCAGGGTTCTCGGCGTGAGCGTTGGCGTCGAGCATCGAGCGCGTGTCGTGGACCATCGACTGCAGGTCCAGCACCTGCAGGCGCAACGCACTGCGTCCCAGGCGCGAGTAGACCAGCAGGTCGTCGATCAGGTCCGACATGCGCTTGGCCGAGCCGGCGATCACGTCCAGGTAGTGGCGGCTCTTCTCGTCCACTCCGTCGCCCAGCTGCCGCGTCAGCTTGTCGGAGAACCCGGCGATGTGGCGCAGCGGCGCGCGCAGGTCGTGCGAAACCGAATAGCTGAACGCCTCCAGCTCGCGGTTCACGTCCGACACCTGCTCCACCTTGCCCTCCAACTGGCGGTTGAGCTGGCGGATCTGCTGCTCGCTGGCTTTCTGCGCGGTGATGTCGCTGGCGGTGACCAGCACCGCGTCGTCCTCGCTGTCGGGCAGGGACATGCGCCGGGCGTTGACCAGCATGATCCGCTCGTTGCCGTCGGCGGTTTCCTGGCGGCGTTCGAAATCCCAGAGTTCGCGGTCGCGCGCCATCACGTCGCCAAGCCGGCGCAGGGTTTCCTCGTCGTCCCACGCGGCATTGCCGACTTCCGCCAGCGGCTTGCCCACCGCGTCACCTTCGACCCCGAACAGCTCCGCGAACGCGGTGTTGTACATCACCACGCGCAGGTCCTCGTCGGCCAGGACGATCGGTTCGCGCACGGTTTCGAGCATTACCGCCGCGCGCGTGCTGGCGCGCTGCGTGGAGCGTTCGGCCAGCGCGCGCGCGGCAAGCTGGCGGATGGCGAAGAACATCATCGTGCCCAGCAGCGCCAGCTGCGCGAGCATCGCGCCCCAGCGCAGCAGCTCGGCGCGCTTGCGCGCCACGTCGGCCGCGGCCGTGCGCCGGGCCAG
>DATCYC010000268.1:0-8532 GCA_036570525.1 Luteimonas sp. | reverse complement strand
GCCTTCATCATCGCCGGGCTCGGCGTGACCCTGGAGCTGATGCCTTCGGAGGCGCAGGACCTGGTCCTGGCCGGCGCGCTGATCTCGATCATGCTCAACCCGCTGATCTTCCGGCTGCTCGACCGCTGGCAGGCCAGGCAGGACGCGAGCGAGCAGGCGCAGCAGGCGCGCGACGCGGATGCGGCGCTGGCCGAGGACGCGGCGACGCACCAGGTGCCCGACGAAGTCACCGACCACGCCATCGTCGTCGGCTACGGCCGGGTGGGCAACCAGCTCGCCGCGCTGCTGAAGGCACGCGGCGTGCCGGTGGTGGTGGTCGAAGGCGACGCCGACCGGGTGGCGAACGCGCGCGAGGCGGGTTTCCCGGCCGTGCGCGGCAACATCGCCTCCGAGAAGGTGATGCTCGAGGCCAAACCGGAGCGCGCGAAGATGGCGGTGTTCGCGATCCCGCACGCGCTGGAGGCCGGCGAAGCGATCGCCCGGCTCAAGGCGCTCAATCCCGCGATTACCGTGCTGGCGCGCGCGCACAGCGATACCGAAGTCAGGCACCTGCTCGAACACGGCGCCGACGGCGCGGTGCTGGCCGAACGCGAACTGGCCTACTCGCTGGCCGAGATGGTGATGGCCACGCCGCCGTATCGCCCGGCGCGCACCGGAACGACCTGAACCTCCGCGCGGCGCACGCACCGGCACGACACTTCCAGGCTCAACCTGCCGCAAGCGCGCGAGCGCGCGATCACCGCCGTGGTCGCGGGCGGCGATCCTGCACGATGTCCGGTCGTCTCAAGGGGAGGCGTTGGGCAGGATATCGGCCGCCATCCCCCGGGTGGCCGGAGGTTTGACCATGAAACGAACCGTCGTCGTCGTCGCGATCGCGCTGGCCCTGGCCGTTTCAACGCTCACCCTGTTCGGCATGCACCGCGCTGCATCGACGACGGCAGCACCGGCCGTGGCAGCCTCGACGCAGGCCACACCCATGCCCGCGGCGGCCACCGACGCGCCGCCGTCGACGCAGGCCCGGTCGGGCTTCTACGACGGCGAAGCCGGCCTCGGCCCCGCCGAACGCGCCGGCCGCGAGATCTGGTACAAGGCCACCGCCGGCAACGCGCGCTTCCACACCTACGTGTTCCAGCAGCGCATCGGCATCCTGGTCGACTGGTTCCGGGTGCTGCGCGCCGACCGCCACGGCGACCGTTTCCGCGCCTGGGGCGTGATCAACGATCCCGACTGCTGCATTCCCGGCAGCGACGGCTGCCCGGCAAAGAGCCTGGAAGAAACCTTCGGCTTTGAGTGGTGCCCGGGCGACCGCGAGCTGCTGGCTCACGTCGGCAAGACCGGCTACCGCGACCCGGCCTGCGACCTGCCCGATGCGCCGGTGTCCGCCGCCGATCCCCACGGCGGCGGCGGTGACCAGCGCCAGTCCTCGTGCGACCTCGCATTCGGCACCTCGACCGGCGCGCTGGGCTACCGCAAGTTCCCCAACCCGCGCTTCGACCGCGAGGCCTGGCTGGAACTCAACGGCAGCCTCGCCAGCTGGGATGGCTACAGCCGGCAGATGTCGGATGATCCGGCATCGGCCGATTCGCACGTGCGGCGGCTGGCCGACGGCGCGATCGAGCCGCCGTTCCTGATCGGGACCAGCTGCGGTTCCTGCCACATTGCCTTCGACCCGCTCAATCCCCCGGAAGACCCCGCCAATCCCGAGTGGGCCAACATCAAGGGCGCGATCGGCAACCAGTACCTGCGCATCTCCGAACTGCTGGCCTCGGGCATGCCGCCTGCGTCACTGGAATACCAGGTGTTCGCGCACGCGCGCCCGGGCACCAGCGACACCTCGGCGATCCCCAACGACCAGGTCAACAACCCGGGCACGATGAACGCCATCATCAATTTCCGCCAGCGCCCGACCTTCGCCAACGAGGTGGTGGACAAGTGGCGCAAGGTCACGGCCTGCGATCCGGGCGAACCCGACACCGCATGCTGGTGCGAGCCCGGCCGCGACGGCAAGTGCTGGCGCAAGGGCGTCGCGCAGGAAACCGTGCACCACATCCTCAAGGGCGGCGAGGATTCGAACGGCTTCCACGAGGCGATCCAGCGCGTCTACTTCAACATCGGCTCGTGCTCCGAGCAGTGCTGGGTCAACCACCTCACCGACCTGCGCCAGCTCGATCCGCAGGGCCGCAACTTCGGCCAGACCCCGTTCGACATCGCCCAGTGCCGCCGCGATTGCCCCGCCTTCCGCGCCATCGAGGACCGGCTCGGCGACATCGGCGCGTTCCTGCTGTCGAGCCGGACCGACGCCACCGACCTGCGCGAAGCGCGCGAGAACGAACGCAAGGCCGTGAAGCCCGACGCGCGCTACGACGACGGCGACCTGGTTGCCGACCTCGAACGGCGCTTCGGCGACGGCGCGGTCGCGCGCGGCCACGACGTGTTCGCCGCCAACTGCGCGCGCTGCCATTCGAGCCTGCCCGAAGCGAGCGCCGGATCGTTCATGAGCCGCGACTTCCGCGCCCTCGACCCGGAGACCGGCCTGCGCGCCGACTGGCTGGGCAACGACGCGGCGACGTTCGCCTCCGAGATCGGCACCAACCGCTGCCGCTCGCTGCATTCCAACCACATGGCCGGGCACATCTGGGCGCAGTTCGGTTCCGAGACCCTGCGCGCGCGACCGCCGGACCCGAGCCTGCGCGAAGCCCACGACGGCGGACGCAGCTACTACCGCAACATCTCGCTGCTGTCGCTGTGGGCGCACGCGCCGTTCATGCACAACAACGCGGTGGGTCCGGAAATCTGCGGCAAGCCGCACAACAAGGAGAACGACTTCTATCGCAACTCCTACGCCGATGCGGACGGCAAGCCGCTGCCTGCCGCCGACGCACCGGCCTGCGTGGCCTACGATCCGGGCGTCGATGGCCGCTTCGAACTGTACGTCGCCTCGATGCAGGCCCTGCTCAATCCCGACCAGCGCACGTCGAAGATCACCCGCTTCGACGTCGACGTGCCGCTGGCCGCCGGCCTGCGCACGGTGGTCGACGGCAAGGAGAAGCAGATCGCCGGGCTGACCATCGTGGTGCCCAAGGGCAGTTCCTCGGCGCGGCTGGGCAACTTCCTGCACAAGGAGTTCCTCAACGACCTGGTGACGCTGCGGCTGCGGCCGGAGCAGTTGCGCAAGAAGCTGCGCGATGCGCTCGGCGAGCAGGAAGGCGACGCCACGTTCGCGGATCTGCGCACGGTCGCCGACCAGTTGCTGAAACAGCCCGACCAGCTGGTGGCCACGCTGCGCCGGCACCCGAAGCTTTTCGAGGTCTACAGCAGCTGCGACGACGAGGTCGAGAACGCGGGCCATCGCTTCGGCGAAGACCTGCCCGAAGCCGACAAGGACGCGCTGACCGCGTTCCTGGCAACGCTCTAGGAGGCCGCAATGGACCGCATCGACACCATTCGTCACCGGCTGCCGCGGCGGCCGGCGTGCATCGCGGCCGCGTGCATGGCGACCGCGCTGGCACTCGCCGCCTGCAACCGCACGCCCGACATCCCGTTCGCCGAGTACGGCGATGGCTACGCCGACAAGCCGGACTTCGCCGAGGTGGAATATCGGCATCCGCTGTCGGTCGACGACCTGCAGAAGCTGACGCCGGAGAACATCAAGAATTTCGACCAGGAGCAACTCGACCAGATCTACGCGCGCCTGAGCGCCGGGCCGATCCCCGATGGCGCGTTCGACGGCGACCTGGTGTTCCCGAAAGGCCAAAGCGGCGACCACAGGCTTTCGGAGATCGTCGGCGGCCTGGGCGGCATGGCCGTGGAGTGGAAGACGCTCAAGCTCGAGGAGCTCGGCCGCGCGCTGTGGAAGGGCAAGGTGTTCTATCGCGACCAGCGGCTGCTGCGCAACCGCATCGAGGACACCCGCCTGCTGCAGCCGCTGGTCGGCAGCGACCTGGGCGACATCCCGAAAACGACGGTGAACGGCGAAGACCAGTGGCTGCTGTTCCCTGCGAAACTGTACTGCGGGCAGAGCCTGCTGGACAGCCGCCGCGAGTCGATCATCATCGACTACGCCTTCACCGATACCCTGCCCGGCTACCGCGAGAAGCCCGACTTCCTCGCCGGCCGCAACGGCCTGAAGGTGCGCGACGAGATCCGCATGGTGCGGCCGGGCTTCTACCTGGGTCGCGCCTACGTCGACCGCGTGTTCCTGCTCGACTTCATCCTCTACAACGAGGACATCGCCGAGCGCGACGGGCCTGCGTTCGCGAAGACCGGGAAGGCGGCCGAGGATTGCTGGCCGGGCACGCAGCGGCGCGTGGCGGCGGTGGAATGAACGCCCCGGTGCCAGACGCCCCGGGCGTCGCCGGGCAAGACGGTGGTGGAACGCATGGACAGTAAGGAGCTGCTGGATTCCGCACTCAACGCACTCGATCGATTGCTGAAGATGTTCATGATCGAGCGTTACGTGTACCTGGTGCTGACGGCGGTCTCGTTCCTGCTGTTGCTGTATGCCGGATACCTGCTGGTGACGAGCAAGGCTGTCAGCACCGAGGTGCTGGTGGCGGTGTTCGGATGCTCGGGACTGGTGGCCGCGTCGTCGGCGCGCATCAGCTGGTTCTTCAACCGCGCGTTCTCGCTGATCGAAGACCTCATCAAGAGGATTTCGACATGACCGATCCGCAGCTCGACCGTGCGTTCGCCGAGCTGCGCAAGGGGTCGCAGGCGTCGCTGTTCCTGATGCTGGTCGGCGTGCTGTTCCTGCTCGGCAGCGTGTACTACGCCGCGACGCGACTGAGGCCGCTGGAACAGCAGGTCGCGCAGAAGAAAGCCGATGTCGAGCGACTGGCGGCCGAAGAGGCCGCGGCGAAGCAGCGCATCGCCGCGTTGCAGCACGACTACGCCACCCTCAAGGCCAGCACCGAGCAGCTCTACGCCGTGCGGGTGACGCCGGGCAACCAGGTCTACGAGCTCAAGGCCACCGCACAGGCGACCGGCCGGTCGGCCGGCGACCGGCCGCAGTACCGGTTCGCGATCTACGTGAATTCCCCGCCGCGGACGCTCGAGGCCATCGGCAGCGTCGAATACCGGTTCGACCATCCCACCTTCGACCGGAAGCAGCTGGTGAGCGATGACGCCGGCAACCAGTTCAGGGTCGGCTACGTCGGCTGGGGATGTTTGAACCGGGTCGGCGTGACGGTCACGCTCGACGACGGCAGCGCGCACGGCTTCGACTTCGACATGTGCCGCAGCCTGGGGCCGCAATGGGGAAGCAGCGATGCCTTCCCCGGCAAGGCGGACGCTCCCGTGCGCAAGGTCGCGCCCGCGGCGAGCAAGCTGGGCCGCCTCCCGGACATGGCCACACCACCGCGCCTGCCGCCGCCGTCCTCCACCGCCGCGGACGACCCGTACCAGTCGAGCAACCAGGCCGCCCGGCATCCCGTCCCTCCCGACGACAACTAGCGCCCGGCCAATGCGCCGCCCCGGGCTGCAATGGAGAGCTCCGCAGTGATGAAGTCGCGACTCGTCGCAATCCTCGGCTGGACAGCGCTGGCATTGCTGCTGGCCGGCCTGGTCGTGTTCTCCATCGCGCCGCGGATCGAGTCGTCGAAGGCACCGGGAACGCAGCAAACCAGGGACGCCAGATCGACGCCGCGCCCGAAGTGGGCGGTGCGCGCGTCGAAGCCCGGCAGCGACAAGCCGCCGGCGGGCCGTTCGCTGTTCGACTTCGTCGCCACGCACGAACAGGATGGCGAGCGCGTCTACGACATCCCGTTCCCGTTCGAGGCGCTGCTGCAGCGGATCAACGCGCGCGCCGGCTGCGATTCCGGCAACGACTGCCTGCGCGTGGTGCTGATCCCGCTGGGGCGTTCGCTGCAGCGGCTGGCGGCGGCGCCGGACTTCTTCGCGCATCCGCGCATCGTCGCCGCGGTCACCGGCGAAGGCGACGACGCCACGGCATTGCTCAAGGACCGGCTCTACATCGGCTACCAGGAGCAGTCCGCGCTGCTGGAAGTGATCAGCTACAACGAGGCCGCCGGGCGCTTCGAGTTCCAGCTGGTGCACGACTACCGTGCGGGCGCGACGCCGCGGGTGAGCTACGCGCGACGCGAATTGTGCGCGGCCTGCCACCAGAACCTGGCGCCGATCTTCTCGCGGCCGCTGTGGGCCGAGACCAACGCCAATCCGCGCATCGCAGCAAAGCTGGCGGAACATCGCGACAGCTTCTCCGGCGTGCCGGTGGATCGCGGCGTCGACATCCCCAACGCGATCGACACCGCCACCGACCACGCCAACATGCTCGGCGTGTGGCAGAAGCTGTGGCACGACGGCTGCGGCAAGGACGATGCCGACGGCCGCCGCTGCCGCGGTGCGGCGGTGCTGGCGGCGTTGCAGTACCGGCTCGGCGGCGAACGCGGCTTCGACACGGATGCCGCGGGTTGGCGCGAGGATTTCCTGCCGGTGTTCGCGCGCGAATGGCGCGAGCGCTGGCCGGCGGGCCTGGCGATCCCCAACCCCGACCTGCCCAGTCGCGATCCGCTGCCGGCCGATGCGGCGACGACGCCTGCGGCAGGTGCCGCGCTGGCGCACGTGCCGGCGCGGTTCGAGCCGCTGCTGCCGCGGCCGCCGCTGGACGTCTGGACCGTGGACGCCGGTGCGGCGGCGAACGCCACGGCGCAACTCGAGGCGATCGCACGCCGCTACATCGCCGGGCTCGGCGGCTACTTCACCACTGGGGAAGTGCGCGCACTGGGCCGGCAGCTTTACGAGCGCGCCGCCGACGTCCAGAACAACCGCAGACAGTACGCTGCCGACTGCCATGTCGATCGCGACGCCACCAGCCTGCGGTTCCGCTGCGAAGCCGTGCCGGACGACGGCGGCACGCAACTGGCCGGGCGCCTGGCACTGGAAGGCAGCCGTGTCGGCAGCGGCGTCGTGGATGGCCTGGCGATCGACGGCAGCGAGGCGTTGAACCACCTCACGGTGACGCCCGGCAGTGCGCTCGACCCGCATGGCGTCGAACTGCAGTTGCGCGACCGCGGCCGGCATGTGCGCCTGGCCGATGGCCGCGTCGTCGACGGCATCCGACTGCGCTGGCGCGACGGCGATGCCGCCATGGCGACGGTCAGCGTGATCGACGACATGGCGCCATTGCGCGACGCCATCGCGGCGCTTGCGGGCAACGACGACGACGACGCGCCGCTGTCGCGACGAACGTTCGACCGTGCGCGCCTGACTTCGGCCCTGTTCGCGCGCCTGGAGTTCGATGGCCGCACCGCCTGCTGCGATGGCGCTTCGCGATGGCCGGACCTGGTTGTCGAACCTGCCGCGCCCGACGCCCCGACGCAGGGCCCGGCGCAGCCGTTCGCGGCGTTCTTCCCGCAGTGCGGCGGCTGCCACGCCACCGGCGAAACCTCGCCGCCCAATTTCCTTGCCGGTTCCGGCGCCCAGGTCGCGGCCAGACTGCGCCACTGCGCGCCGCGCCTGTACGTGCGGCTGGCGATGTGGCACCGCGATCCGCAACACCGCGAGAAGACGCCGATGCCGCCACCCTTCCCCTCGGCCACCGGCACGGTCGCCACGGCCCCAAGCCAGGCCGCGGCCCTGGAACGCATCGCGGCCGGCCTGCTGCGCGAGGAAACCGGCCGCGCGCCGCGCCTGGATGCGTTGCTTGCCAATGGATACGAGGCACTGCGGCCCTGCCTGCCCCCGGCAACCGGCTGAGGCCACGGAGCGACCATGTCCAACTTCTTCCGCACCGCGCTGCAACACATCCACGCCTGGATCGACCGCCTGCTGCGTCCGCGCTGGACGCGCTGGCTGCTGCTCGCGCTGGCGCTGCCGACCGTGCTGCTGATCGGTTTCGCGGGCTACGGCCTGTGGCTGCTCAACCGCAACGTGCCGGTGACCCATGCCGACCCCGCCGAGCACTTCAAGTACGGCTCGACCCGCGGCGAGATGGAATCCGGCCTGCCGTACTGGATCTGGCAGGTGCTCCCGCGCGTATGCGGCAGGCACCTGCCCGACCCGTCGCGCGGCTATGCCTCGCTCGGCCTGATCTACGAGGAAGGCAAGGACTTGCCGATCGGCATGTCGAAGCGCAACTACCAGGGCGTCGAACGCACCTTCCTCAACTGCGCGGTCTGCCACACCAGCACCGTGCGCGACGCGCCGGATGCGCAGCCACGCATCGTGCTGGGCATGCCGGGCAACCGCTTCCGGGTCTGGGGACTGCAGAAGTTCCTGTTCAGCTGCGCGAAGGATCCAAAGTTCTCGGCCGAATTCGTGGTGCCGGAAATCGACCGCGCGATGCGCGCACGCGGCGAGAATCTGGGCCTGCTCGAGCGCCGCGTGATCTATCCGGTCGCCATCGCGCTGATGCGCGACCGGCTGCTGATGCTGGCCGGCCGCTTCGAGCCGCTGATGGAGTATCCGCAGTGGGGGCCGGGCCGCGTCGACACCTTCAACGCGGCCAAGGTGATCTTCAACTTCCCGATCGACGACTTGCCCGAGCACGAGAAGAACGCACCCTCGGATTTCCCC
>DATCYC010000267.1:0-6000 GCA_036570525.1 Luteimonas sp. | reverse complement strand
CCGGTTCCGATTCCGGCGGCGTGGGGGGAGCCACTTACCGCCGGGCGCGCGCCCCGCTGCGGGCTGCGCGGGAGAACAGGGCGCAGGGAATGCCCACCAGGGTCATGAACACCACCAGGCAGGTCAGTATCCAGGCCGGGTCGCCGAGGTTTGCCGGCTTGCCGGTCAGCAGCGGCGCCAGGCCCGCGAAGATGCCGAAGTAGGCGACTGCGCCGTAGATCGAACCGCAGATGACCGGCCGCCGCAGCAGGACCGGGCGGCGCCGGGCGATCGCGTGGTACAGCGCGACCACGCCCCACATCAGGTGCCCGTAGATGAAGGCGCCGAGCGCAGCGGTGGCGATGCCGCCCGAGAACGCGGCCGGGCCGAGGAACCAGGCCGAGATCGACTGCAGCACCCGGCTCGCGGGGACCTCATGAGGTGCCCAGTAGGCCATCGCGCACAGCATGTCGAGCGTGGCGACCGTATAGCCGCCGAGCAGCAGCCGGGGCAGGGGCCGGACGCGATCCCGCATGACTGAATGCAGGGTGGGGGAGGACAGCATGATCGGCATGGGGGACTCCGGTTTCCGGTGGTTCCGACGATTGGCCCTATCAGGAACGATAGAAGTGGCACTATCAAGGGCCAATTGTTGCGACTGAAATGGGGCCAATCCCGGAAGGAGCGCGCCATGCACCTGCAACTCGACGAAAACGGGCCGCTGCACTCGCAGCTCACGCGTGCGCTGAAGACGGCGATGCGCTCGGGCCTGGTGGGTGGAAGCCGGCTGCCGGCGACCCGACAGCTGGCGAACGAGCTCGGCATCTCCCGGAACACCGTGCTGGCGGCCTACGAGCAACTGCGCGCGGAAGGCTTCATCGACGGCCGCGTCGGCTCCGGCAGCTACATCGCGGAGCAACTGCCGCAGACTCCCCGGTCGCCGGCACCGCCCCAGGCCAGCGTCGCGCCGCAGTCGGCCTTTGCACGGCGGATGCGCGAGTGCCATCAACCCGGCAGCATCCCCGGCGGGGTCGCCGAAGGCGTCGTGCATGCCTTCCAGTGCGGCGAGCCGATGACCAACCCGATGCTGTCCACGATCTGGGCGCGCGAGCTCTCCCGCGCCGCCCAGTACACCGCGCCGGGCTATCCACCGATCCGCGGCCTGCCGGCGCTGCGCGAAGCGACCTGCGACTACCTCGCGCGCAGGCGCGGCGTGCACGCACGGCCGGAGGACGTGCTGATCGTCGGCGGCACCCAGCAGGCGATCGCACTGATCGCCGATGTGCTGGTCGACCCCGGTGACGTCGTCGCGATCGAGGAACCGCACTACACCGCGATCCGCAAGGTGCTGCAGTCGCATGGCGCGCGCATGCACGCCACGCCGGTCGACCGCGAAGGCCTGGTCTGCGACGCGCTGCCGCACTCGGGCGCCAAGCTGGTCTGCGTCACGCCGTCGCACCAGTTCCCGACCGGTGTGGTGATGTCGCTGAGGCGGCGCATGGAACTGCTCGAGTACGCGTCCCGCCACGATGCATGGATCTTCGAGGACGACTACGACGGCGAGTTCCGCTACGACGGCAAGCCGCTGGCCGCGCTGCGCTCGCTCGACGACCACAACCGCGTCATCTACGTCGGCACCTTTTCGAAGGCGGTGTCGCCGTCGATCCGTCTTGGCTACCTGATCATGCCGCCGCAGCTGCGGCGCGACTTCATCTCGGCCAAGTGGATGTCCGATTTCTCCTCGCCCGGCGTGGAGCAGGCGGCACTGGCGCAGTTCATCGGCAACGGCGGTTTCGAGCGGCACCTGCGGCGCAGCGCCATGGTGCTGAAGGAGCGCCGCCGCGTGCTGATCGACGGGCTGCGCGCATGCAGCCACGGGCGCCTGGAGATCGAGGATTCGCAGGCCGGCATGCATTTCGTGGCCTGGCTGGCCGGACGCAGTGATGCCGAAGCGGCCGCGTTGATCGAGCACGCACGCCGCGCCAGGCTCGGGCTGTATGCGACCACGCCGCTGCACCTGCGGCCGCACGACCGCGTCGGCCTGGTGATGGGCTACGGCGGCATGTCGGTCGCGGAGATCGAACAGGCGCTGGTCGTGTTCGAGCGCTGCCTGGACGACGTGTTCCCGGTCAGCGCGCCCCGGCCGCGGCAACGACAAGCGCCGCGCCCCACCAGGCGAAGTCGACCTGGTCGTTCGCGAGCAGCGTCAGGGTCCAGATGAAATCGGGGCCGAGGTAGAACATCGATTCCCACGGCAGCAACCCCATCGGCTTGCCCATCTGCCCGCTGACGATGGCCCAGTTGGCCAGCGCGATCACCAGCGCGGTGCCGAGCACGGCCGAGGCGGCGCGTGGCCAGCCCGGGCGCATGCGCCCGAGGCGCAGCATGAGCACGGCGTCGAGCGCGGCGACCACGGCCATCCACCCGGCCTGGCTGTCGATGGCCAGCGCGAGCAGCACCCACGCGGCGGCAATGCCCAGGCACCCCAACAGCAGCAGGGCGAACGCGGGCAAGGACGTGCGGGGCAGGAAATCCGGGGGCATCGGCAGGCGTCGGGACGAAAGCCGGACAGCATACCGTCCGCGCGGCGATACAATGGCGTCCTTGCAAGGCGGCGCGCCGCCACCATCCGGGGTGTACCGGCAGTCCGCGCGGAAGCGACCCGCCGGACCGCGACCCCACACGCCCAGGACCCGACATGTACTCCCGCAGCAGCGAACCCGTCCGCCTCGAACGCGATTGCACCGCCGTCCTGGTCCCCCAGGGCGACGTGGTGACGTTGCCGGCGGGCAGCATCGGCTACATCACCCAGGCGCTGGGCGGCAGCTACACGGTCTTCATCGAGGGCAACCTGTTCCGCATCGCCGGCCAGGACGGCGATGCGATCGGCAAGGAGCCGGACGAGCCGCTCTCGCTGCCCGACGATGCCAGCGACGACGCGGTGGAAAAGCTGGTGTGGCAGCAGCTGCGTACCTGTTTCGACCCGGAAATCCCGATCAACGTGGTCGACCTGGGCCTGGTCTACGAGGCCAACGTCACCCACGGTGACGACGGCAAGCGGCTGGTGGAAGTGAAGATGACGCTCACCGCGCCAGGCTGTGGGATGGGCGAGATCCTGGTCGACGACGTGCGCAGCAAGCTGGAAATGATCCCGACCGTGGCCGAGGCCGACGTCGAGCTGGTCTTCGACCCGCCGTGGAGCCGCAACATGATGTCGGAATCGGCCAAGCTCGAAACCGGCATGCTGTAGAGCCGCAGCGGCCAACACCGCTTTACCCGCGCCATCCTCGCGCATGCCGCCGCAGCGCGGCCCGGGCCGCCGCGTCCGCGAGGCCGTCTCCACGCCCGGCCGGGTCTTCCTGAAGCGACTTTCTTCACCCGTCCGGGCGGCGGGGCATGCGCGTGGGCCTGACAGTTCGCATGCGCGACGCCGGTCACGAAGAAACGCGATGAATTTCACAAATGCGTGAAACCGCCGCGCGAATTTCCGGATGAACGCCCGCTGAGTTGCCGAATTTGGTCAGTATCGGGACGCGCAGGGTCACTTCCGTTATCCAGTCCGCCGGTGCGGGCCGGCGAACCTTCGGGTCGTCGCCGGCGCCGGATGGGATCCGGCACAACGGAACTGGTCGTGCGCCATGGCGGGTACGGGGCTGTTCTCCAGACGGGCCCCGTATCCGGCTTCGGTTCCTGTGTGAAGGAGGTTCGTGCGCCAAGAAGCTGCGGAAGAATCGATGGCAAACCCCATCGCGTCCGGTGGCCCCACGGCCCTGGGACGTCCGGCGCGCGCCGGGTATCAGGACAGCAGCAGGAAGGGGGTACCGGCCGAGGGGGCGGCCGGTGCTCTCGTTGGAAAGCAGAGAGAGAGCGGCCGGCACGATGCCGGCCGCGTGTCCAACCCATCGGGAGATCCAAAGTGATCCAATCCAGGAAGCGTTCCCTCCAGCTCGTGGCCCTGACGCCACTGGCCCTGGCTTGCATGGCGATGTCCGCCCATGCCGCCAACCGCGTCAACCTGCACCAGCAGGATGTTTCCGGCATCAACAGCCGCTACGCCAACGCCAGCGTGGCGATCGGCGTCAGCAAGCAGGCCAGCGTCCGCCATGCGGAAATGCTCGGCCTCGGCCCGGACTCGACGCTGTCCGTGCTGCGCACCGGTACCACCCGGGACGGCGTGCGCAACACCCGTTACCAGCAGCAGTTTCGTGGCGTTCCGGTCTACGGCGAGCACGTGGTCGTCAGCGAGGACGCCAACGGCCAGGTCCGCGCGCTGTTCGGCCGCAAGATCGAAGGCCTGGCGGCCGAACTGCCCGCCGTCGCGCCAAGGGTAAGCAGCACCCAGGCACTGGCGAGCGCCAAGCGCGCCGCGCTGGGCAGCCGCCTGCTGGGCATGCGCGTGCAGGCCGAGAAGTCGCGGCAGGTGGTCTTCGTCGGCGACGACGGCCGTGCGCACATGGCGTGGCAGGTTTCGTTCTTTGCCGACTCGGCCGGGGGCGGTTCCCCGACCAGCCCGCTGGTGATCGTCGATGCCGCAAGCGGCGCGATCCTCAAGCAGTTCGACGCGCTGAAGAACGTCGAGATCGGCACCGGTCCCGGCGGCAATGAAAAGACCGGGCAGTACGAGTACGGCACCGACTACGGTTTCCTCGACGTCGAGGAAAACGGCGCCGACTGCACGATGAACAGCGAGAAGGTCACCACGATCAACCTCGACCACGGCACCAGCGGATCCACGCCGTGGACCTACACCTGCCCGCGCAACACGGTCGAGGCGATCAACGGCGCGTATGCGCCGCTCAACGATGCGCACTACTTCGGCCACGTCGTGTTCGACATGTACAACGATTACCTGCAGACATCGCCGCTGACGAACAAGGTGACGCTGAAGGTGCACTACAGCACCAACTACGAGAACGCGTTCTGGGAGCCGGCCACGCAGACGATGTACTTCGGCGACGGTGCCAGCACGTTCTATCCGCTGGTCGGCCTGGACGTGCTCGCGCACGAGGTCTCGCACGGGTTCACCGAGCAGAACTCAAACCTCGAGTACGCGTACCAGCCGGGCGGCATCAACGAGGCGTTCTCCGACATGGCCGGCGAGGCCGCGGAGTTCTTCTTCAACGGCGAGAACGACTTCCTGGTCGGCGGCGAGATCTTCAAGGCACCGGGCGAGGCGCTGCGCTACATGGAAGACCCGACCCTCGACGGCATCTCGATCGGCAGCGCCAACGACTATTACGACGGCCTCAATGTCCACTATTCGTCGGGCGTCTACAACAGGGCGTTCTACCTGCTTGCCAACACCGCTGGCTGGGATACGCAGAAGGCGTTCCTGGCCTTCGCCGGCGCCAACCGCGACTACTGGACGCCGAGCACCAACTTCTACGACGGTGCATGTGGCGTGGAGACTGCGGCCGAGGACCTGGGCTATGCCAAGGCCGACGTGACCGCGGCGTTTGCCGGCGTCGACGTCGAATGCGGCGGCGGCCCGCCGCCGGACCCGGATCCGGTGGCGCTGGAGAACGGCGTGCCGGTCACGGACATGGAAATCGGCACCAACCACGCGCTGCGCTACACGCTGGACGTCCCGGCCGGCGCGTCGAACCTGGTCTTCACCATCTCCGGTGGCACCGGCGACGCCGACCTGTACGTGAAGTTCGCCGAGGAGGCCACCGACTCGGTATACGACTGCCGTCCGTACAAGGCCGGCAACTCGGAAGTGTGCGAGTTCCCGACCCCGCAGGAGGGCACGTACCACGTCCGGGTCAAGGCATACCAGGCGTACAGCGGCGTCACCCTGGTGGGCGAGTACGACGGTGACGGCGGCGGTGGCCCCGGCGACGACGAAGTGCAGACCTACACCAACGACGACGACTTCGCCATCGAGGACCGCCAGGTGTTCCGCAGCCCGGTGGTCGTGGCCGACCGCAGCGGCAGCGGCCTGGCCGAGACCGAAGTCGACGTGGACATCACGCACAGCTACATCGGCGATCTCAGGGTCGACCTGGTTGCGCCGGATGG
>DATCYC010000266.1:0-5744 GCA_036570525.1 Luteimonas sp. | reverse complement strand
CCCCGGAGTGGAAGCAGCGCCTCGCCGGCGACCCGTTCGACGAACTGTCCCCGGCCTCGGCGAAGGTACTGCGCGAGCACATGGACATCCTCGTGCCGCCGTGGAGCGAGATCATCGCGCTGACTGCGCAGCACGGCTAGGCGCCTGCGCACGGCGATTCGAGGCGGGGCCGAAAGCGGATGTGAACCGTCGCACTGCCCCACCGGCACCGGCTCCTGCAGGTGCGTGGATAACGCGGTGGCTCAACCCAGGCGCACGCCCGTTTCGCTGTCGAAGAAATGCGCGCGCGCCGGTACGTGGCCGAGCTGCACGACGTCGCCCGGCGATGGCAGGTCGTGCGGCGGCTGGCGCAGGATGATCTCGCCCTCGCCGCAGCGCAGGTTGACGAAAGCCTCGTTGCCCACCGGCTCCACCGCTTCCACCTGCGCCGGCAGTCCGGCGGCGCCGGTTTCGCCGTTGATGCGCATGTCCTCCGGCCGCAGGCCCATCGTCAGGCGCTTGCCGACCAGCGGCTTCAGCGCGTCGCGTGTGTCCTCGCCCGGCGACAGCGGCAGCTCGACGTCGTCGCCCATGCGCAGCCGCAGGCCTTCATCGCCGTGGCGCAGTTCGCCCTGCAGCAGGTTCATCTTCGGGCTGCCCAGGAAGGTCGCGACGAACAGGTTGGCCGGCTTCTCGTACAGCGCCATCGGGGTGTCGATCTGCTGGATCAGGCCCTTGTCGAGCACCACGATGCGCTGGCCGAGGGTCATCGCCTCGATCTGGTCATGGGTGACGTAAACCATGGTCGCGCCGAGCTGGCGGTGCAGGCGCGCGATCTCCACCCGCATCGACATGCGCAGCTTGGCGTCGAGGTTGGACAGCGGCTCGTCGAGCAGGAACACCTGCGGCTTGCGCACCAGCGCGCGCCCGAGCGCCACGCGCTGGCGCTGGCCGCCGGACAGCGCGCCGGGCTTGCGGTCGAGCAGCTGGTCCAGTTCCAGGGTCTTCGCCGCCTCGGCCACGCGCGCGGCGATCGAGGCCTTGTCGTGGCCGCGCAGCTTCAGCCCGAACGCGAGGTTCCCGGCCACCGTCATGTGCGGGTACAGCGCGTAGCTCTGGAACACCATCGCGATGTCGCGGTCCTTCGGCGGCACGTCGTTGACCACGCGCTCGCCGATTTTCAGGGTGCCGGAGGTGATCGTCTCCAGCCCGGCGATCATCCGCAGCAGCGTCGACTTGCCGCAGCCAGACGGGCCCACCAGCACCAGCAGTTCGCCGTCCGCCACGTCGAAACTGGCGTCGGCGACGCCGACGAAGCCGTTGGGGTAGACCTTGCGCAACTTGTCGAGCTCGACGCTGGCCATGGGTTCTCCGGTTGCGGCGGCAGCCACGGGGGTGCCGGACGTCGCGGTTTGCGGATCTGCGGACTGAATACGTTTGCAGCCCGCGGGTTTCCGGCGCCCCGGACATTACACTCGTGCGATTGGTTCCGGTATTCTGGCATGTAATCGTTTTCATGCCGACCACGGACCAGCACGGGGAATCATTGTCGATGGCGCAGGTGCAGCAGCAGGATTATTCGTTCCCGAAGGGATTCCTCTGGGGTGCGGCCACCGCTGCGCACCAGATCGAGGGTTCGCCGCTGGCCGACGGCGCCGGCCCCAGCATCTGGACCCGCTTCGCGCACACGCCGGGCATGACCCTGGGCGGCGATACCGGCGACGTCGCCTGCGATCACTACCGGCGCTGGAAGGACGACGTGCGCCTGATGCGCGAACTGGGCCTGCAGGCCTACCGCTTCAGCGTGTCGTGGTCGCGGATCCTGCCCGAGGGCACCGGGCGGGTGAACCAGGCCGGCCTGGACTTCTACTCGCGCCTGGTCGACGAGCTGCTGGCCAACGACATCGAACCTCTGCTCACCCTGTACCACTGGGACCTGCCCGCCGCGCTCGACGACCGCGGCGGCTGGCTCAACCGCGACAGCGCGGACTGGTTCGCCGAGTACGGCCGCGTTCTGTACCGCGCGCTCGACGGCCGGGTGAAGAAGTGGGTCACGCTCAACGAGCCCTGGGTGGTCACCGACGGCGGCTACCTGCATGGCGTGCTCGCGCCCGGCCATCGCAGCAAGTACGAGGCGCCGATCGCCAGCCACAACCTGATGCGCGCCCACGGCGCGGCGGTGCAGGCGTACCGGGCCGAAGGCGCGCACGAGATCGGCCTGGTGGTGAACATCGAGCCGAAGCACGCCGCAACCGATTCGGGCGACGATGCCGCCGCGGTCAAGCGCGCGCATGCCTACATGAACGAGCACTACCTGCACCCCGCCCTGCTCGGCCGCTATCCGCCGGAGCTCAAGGAGATCTTCGGCGACGCGTGGCCGGAGTTCCCGCCGCAGGACTTCGACCTGATCGTGCAGCCGCTCGACTTCGTCGGCATCAACTACTACACCCGCAGCGTGAACCGGGCCTCGGACAGCTATCCGACAGGCGCGTCACCGGTGCCGCAGCCGCAGGGCACCTACACCGAGACGGGCTGGGAGGTATTCCCGCAGGGCCTGACCGAACTGCTGCTGTGGTTCAAGCAGGCCTACGGCGACATCCCTTTGTACGTCACCGAGAACGGCGCGGCGTTCTTCGACCCGCCGGTGGCCGATGTCGATGCTTCGGGAGCGCGCCGCGTGCGCGATCCGCTGCGCACCGACTACCTGCGCAAGCACCTGTCGGCGATCCACGACGCGATCGCCGCCGGCGTCGACGTGCGCGGCTACATGGTCTGGTCGCTGATGGACAACCTCGAATGGTCGCTCGGCTACCGCAAGCGCTTCGGCATCGTGCACGTCGACTACGGCACCCAGCAGCGCACCCCGAAGGACAGTGCGCGCTGGTACTCTCGGGTGATCGATACGCACGGCGGCTCGCTGGCAGAGCCGTTGCCCTAGAAGCGGGGATTCGGGATTGGGGATTGGGGATTCGAAACAGCGGCGTCCTCGCCACCATCCGGATCCCGCCTGTCCAATCCGAATCCCCAATCCCGAATCCCGAATCCCCAATCCCGGCACCCATGCACGACACCCTGCTCCTGTTCGGCGCCACCGGCGACCTGGCCCAGCGCTACCTGTTCCCGTCGCTGCTGCACCTGCTGCGCGACCGGCTGCTGCCGGACACGTTCCGGGTGGTTGCGGTGGGCCGCAGCGAGCACGACGACGCGGGTTTCAAGCAGTGGCTGCGCGGGCGGCTGGATGACGGCGACGATCGCGACGCGGCGGTGGTCGACGACCTGCTCGCGCGCATCCACTACCTGTCGCTGGACCTCAACGACGCCGAGGCGATGCGCACGGCGCTGTCGCCGTACGCGGACCGGCCGTGCGTGAGCTACCTGTCGACGCCGCCGGACCTGTTCGAACCGGCCTGCCGCGGGCTGAAGGCCGCCGGCCTGCTCGAGGGACAGTCACGGCTGGTGCTGGAAAAACCGATCGGCCGCGACCTGTCCAGCGCGCGCGCGATCAATGCAACGCTCGGCGCCGCGCTCGACGAATCGCGGATCTTCCGCATCGACCATTACCTGGGCAAGGCACCAGTGCAGAACCTGCTCGCGCTGCGCTTCGGCAACACGCTGATGGAAGCGGTGTGGCAGCACCGCTGGATCGAGTCGGTCGACATCCTGGTCGCCGAAACCGCCGGCGTCGACGGCCGCGAAGGCTATTACGCCAACTACGGCGCGCTGCGCGACATGGTCCAGAACCACATGCTGCAGCTGCTCGCCCTTATCGCAATGGAGCCGCCGTCGGAGCTGTGCGCCGATTCCGTGCGCGACGAGAAGACCAAGGTGCTGCGCGCGCTGCGGCCGATGACCGCCGCCGACGTCGGCACCGACAGCGTGCGCGGGCGCTACACCGCCGGCGTGGTCGAGGGCGAGGCTGTCAACGGCTTCACCCACGACAGCGATGTCGAGACCTTCGTCGCCCTGAGCGCCTGGATCGACAACTGGCGCTGGGCGGGCGTGCCGTTCCGGCTGGTGACGGGCAAGCGCATGCCCTCGCGTACCACGGAAGTGGTGGTGTCGTTCAAGCCGGTTTCGCACTGGATCTACGAGCGTCCGGATCGCAGGCGCGCGCGCCCCAACCGGCTGCGCATGCGCCTGCAGCCGGAGGAGACGATCGAGCTGGGCCTGATGGGCAGCCTGGCGGCGCCCGACTGGGGCGCGACCGAACTGCAGCCGATGTCGCTGGACCTGTCGATGTCGTCGACGCCCGCGCGCCGCATCGCCTACGAGCGCCTGCTGGTCGACGCCCTCAAGGGCGACCAGACGCTGTTCGTGCGCGACGACGAGGTCGAGGCCGCCTGGCGCTGGGTCGACAGCGTCAGCGCGGCCTGGCGCGAGGCGTCGACGCCGGTGCAGGACTATCCCGCCGGCTCGTGGGGGCCGGCCGCCGCGTCCGGCTTCCTGCCGGTGACCCTGGCCCTCAACGGACACAGGAAGAAGGCGTCGTGAGCGAAGCCGGCCGGCACGTCCTGCTCGCCGACATCGGCGGCACCAACGCGCGTTTCGCGCTGGCCGACACCGCGGCGCAGCTGCCGCTGCTCGAAGACAGCGTGAAGGAGTACGCCGTCGCTGACTTCCCCTCGCTCGGCGACGCCGCGCTGCACTACTTCGACGACGGCGGCACGCGGATGGCCGGCGGCCGGCCCGTGCACCGCGGCGTGTTCGCCGTGGCCGGGCGCGTCGAGGGCGACCACGCGCGCATCACCAACCATCCCTGGGTGATCTCGCGCCCGCGCATCTGCGAGATGCTCGACTTCACGCAGCTGGAACTGGTGAACGATTTCGCGGCGCAGTCGATGGCGATCCCGGCGCTGCGCCAGAGCGACGTCATCGCGATCGGCGGCGCGACGTGGAAGCCCGACGCGACGCCTGCCAACCGCACCTATGCCGTCATCGGCCCAGGCACCGGCCTGGGCGTGGGCGTGCTGGTCGTGCGCGACGGCCACTACTGGCCGCTGGAAACCGAGGGCGGCCACGTCAGCTTCCCGCCCGGCACGCCGGAGGAAATCGCCATCCTCGAACGCCTGTCCGCGCAGTTCGGCCGCGTTTCCAACGAGCGCCTGGTCTGCGGCCCGGGGCTGGTCAACATCCACCGCGCCCTGAGCGAGATTGCCGGCGTCGACCCCGGCCCGATGCAACCGGCGGACATCACCGCCGGCGCCGCCGCGGGCGACCCGCGCTGCATGCGCGCGACGGACGTGTTCTGCGCGGTGTTCGGCGCCATCGCCGGCGACCTGGTGCTGACCACCGGCGCCTGGGACGGCGTTTTCCTGACCGGCGGCGTGGTCCCCAGGATCCTGTCGCTGCTGCAGCATTCCGGCTTCCGCCAGCGCTTCGAGCACAAGGGGCGGTTTTCGCCGAACATGGCGCGGGTGCCCTCGATGGCGGTACTGCATCCGCACGCCGGCCTGCTCGGCAGCGCGGTCATCGCCCGGCGAACGGTGGAGGCGACATGAAGCCCCTGGACCAGGAACAGCACAAGCCGGACATGGAGATCGCAGGCCCGCGCGTGCATTTCCTGTCCTACCAGAGCGCCGAACAATGGGCCTGGGCCGGCGCGGTCACCCTCGCCGCCGAGCTGCGCCGCGCGCTGGAGCAGCGGCCGCGCGCGCGCCTGCTGCTGTCCGGCGGCTCGACCCCGGGACCGGTGTACGAGGCGCTGTCGCGCGCGCCGCTGGAGTGGTCGCGCATCGACGTGGCGCTGGTCGACGAGCGCTGGCTGC
>DATCYC010000265.1:0-2559 GCA_036570525.1 Luteimonas sp. | reverse complement strand
AACTCCTGGGCCGTCTCGGCCTCGAATTCGGCGTGCTCGACCTCGACGTGCCCGAGCAACGCGAGCCCGGGGAGGGGCCTGCCGACTACGTGCGCCGCGTGGCCCGGGAGAAGGCGGGCGCGGGCCTGCTGCGGGTGGTCGACGTGCCCGGGGCGGCGGTGCTGGGCGCGGACACCGAGGTGATCCTCGGGGACGAGGTGTTCGGCAAGCCGCGCGACGCCGAAGATGCGGCCGGCATGCTGCGCCGGCTGTCCGGCCGTACGCACGAGGTGGTTTCGGCGGTGTCCGTCGTGTCCGCCGGGCGCGAGGCGCAGGCGGTGTCGGTGTCGCAGGTGACATTCGGCGAGTTGTCCGAAGCGCAGATCGCAGCCTACGTGGCGACCGGCGAGCCGATGGGCAAGGCCGGTGCTTACGCCATCCAGGGCGGCGGCGAGGTGTTCGTCAGCAAGCTTTCCGGGAGCTATTCGGGCGTCATGGGCTTGCCGCTGTACGAGACCGCGCGCCTGCTGCTGCAGTTCGGAATCGCGCTGCAAGACAGCTCGACCGCGGGGCAGGTCGCATGAGCGAAGAGATCCTGGTCAACGTCACCCCGCGCGAAACCCGCGTCGCCGTGGTCGAGAACGGCATGCTGCAGGAGCTGCACATCGAGCGCGGCTGGTCGCGCGGCGTGGTCGGCAACATCTACAAGGGCCGCGTGCAGCGGGTGATGCCGGGCATGCAGGCGGCGTTCGTCGAGATCGGCCTGGAGCGCGCGGCGTTCCTGCACGCCAGCGACGTGATGCGCTCGCTGCCGACGCCCGAGATCGCCGGCGACGAGGAAGCGCCGCCATCGCAGCCGCAGCCGGTGCCGCCGATCAGCGAATTGCTGCGCGACGGCCAGGAAATCGTGGTGCAGGTGGTCAAGGACCCGATCGGCAGCAAGGGTGCGCGGCTGACCACGCAGATCAGCATCCCCTCGCGTTACCTGGTGCTGCTGCCGCAGTCGCGCACCGTCGGCGTGTCGGCGCGGATCGAGGACGAGGTCGAGCGCGCGCGCCTGAAGTCGCTGGTCGGCGAACTGGCCGCCGATGGCCACCAGCACGGCTACATCGTGCGTACCAACGCCGAAGGCCAGCCGTCGGAAGCGCTGGCCGAGGATATCGCCTACCTCGGACGCGCCTGGGCGCTGATCGAGCAGCAGGTGCGCGATACGCGCGTGGGCAGCCGCATCTACGAGGACCTGACCCTGCCGATGCGCGCGGTGCGCGACCTGATGCGCCGCGACGTGGAGAAGGTCAAGGTCGACTCGCGCGAAACCTGCGACCGCCTGCGCACCTTCGCCGCGCAGTACATGCCGGGGCTGGCGGAGAAGATCGAGCACTATTCTGGCGCGCGCCCGGTGTTCGACCTGTACGGCGTCGAGGACGAGATCCAGCGCGCGCTGGAGAAGGAAGTCCCGCTCAAGTCCGGCGGCTACCTGGTCATCGACCAGACCGAGGCGATGACCACGGTCGACGTCAACACCGGCTCGTTCCTGGGCCAGCGCAACCTCGAGGAAACCGTCTACCGCACCAACCTGGAGGCCGCGCAGGCGGTCGCGCGGCAGCTGCGCCTGCGCAACCTGGGCGGCATCATCATCATCGACTTCATCGACATGACCGACGCCGAGCACCGCCGCCAGGTGCTGCGCACGCTGGAAAAGTCGCTGGTGCGCGACCACGCCAAGACCACGGTGTACGACTTCTCGCCGCTGGGCCTGGTCGAAATGACGCGCAAGCGCACGGTCGAAAGCCTGCAGCGCCAGCTCAGCGAGCTGTGCCACGAGTGCGGCGGCCGCGGCATGCTCAAGACCGCCGAGACGGTGACCTACGAGATCTTCCGCGAGATCGTCCGCGCGGTGCGCCAGTTCGAAGCCGAGCGGCTGCTGGTGATCGCCTCGCCGAAGGTGGTCGGCCGCATCACCGACGAGGAGTCGGCGGCGGTGGCGGAGCTGGAGGAATTCCTCGGCAAGTCGATCCGCTTCCAGGCCGACGAGCAGTACCTGCAGGAGCAGTTCGATGTCGTGCTGCTCTGAGGGGGGGATTCGGGATTCGGGATTCGGGATTCGTAAACGCAACCGCGAATCGCTCTTCCGAATCCCCAATCCCCAATCCCCAATCCCCTCAGCGGCGCGCGGAGCGCGACGCTGATGCCGAAGGCATGGCACGGCAGCCTGCGCCGCGTGCGGCGCGGTGCCTGGTACGCCGTTGCGATCGTGCTGGTGGTGATGGCGCTGGTGGCGGGGATCGTCAGCCAGGTGCTGTTGCCGTGGGCGGAGCGGCATCCGGAGCGGATCGAGGCCTGGCTCAGCGCACGGGCGGAGCGCAGCGTGCGCTTCGACCACGTCGAAACACAGTGGACGCGCCGCGGGCCGCTGCTGCGCCTGGACGGCATGCGCATCGGCGACGGCGCCGACGCGGTGCCGATCGGCGAGGCGGAAGTGCTGGTCTCGCAGTACGCGGGCCTGCTGCCGGGCAGCTCGTTCACCGAACTGCGCCTGCGCGGGCTGGAGCTGACCCTGCAGCGCGACGACGACGGCCG
>DATCYC010000264.1:0-1890 GCA_036570525.1 Luteimonas sp. | reverse complement strand
CGCAGGCGCGCGCCGCGGCGTGCAGGTTGCGCGCGCGGGCGTAGTAGCCCAGGCCCGACCACAGGGCGAGCACGTCGTCGAGCGGCGCGGCGGCCAGCGCGGATACGTCGGGCAGCGCGGCGACGAAGCGTTCGAAATACGGCACCACCACGCGCACCTGGGTCTGCTGCAGCATGATCTCCGACAGCCATACGCGGTAGGGCGAGCGCGGGTGCTGCCAGGGCAGGTCGTGGCGACCGGAGACGTCGAACCAGGCCAGCAGTCGGTCGGCGAACATGTCGTCGGTGCGATGACCGGTCATGGCGCTTCCTCGCCCGGCAGCGACGGATCCTCGATCGTGACCTCGACGCCTTCGAGCTGCGCGCCGGAGATCTCCAGCCGCGGCGTGGACAGGTGGCCGGACAGCGGTGGCAGCGGTGAACCATTGGCGATGGACGACATCCACGCCGTGACTTCGGGGAGGCGGAAGCGCGCATCGAAGCGGGTGTCTTCGTGCCGCAGCTGCAGCGATGCGGCATCGTGGAAATTCGCGCGGCCCAGGTAGCGCAGCGCGAACGGCAACGGCGCGTCCGAGGCGCCGATCGGCGGCGGCAGCGCAGGCCAGGCTTCGGGCCACTTGGCGAGACGGCCGTCGATATCGAGCAGCAGGCGCTTGCCGTAGGCGAGCGCGCCGCCGGCGTCGAGGTTCGGCACCATGTTGTCGCCGCGAAGTGCGACGCCTGCGGGGGCCAGTGCGAGCGTGCCGCCGCGCAGCAGTAGCGGCGAGTCGATGGCGGCGGTGAACGGCAGTTGCGTGTTTCCGGATTCGTGGCGGCCGGCCACGCGCGCGCGCAGGCGCGTACTGCGGATGCCGTCGTCTCCGAAATGCAGCGGCGCGGACAAGTGCAGCCGGGCCGGCAGGCGCCAGTTGCCGGAGGACGCGGTCAGCGGGCCGACGATGGCGATGCCGGCATCGTTGGCAGGTTGCGTCATCGCGACGGCCAGGTCGAAGTTCACTGCGAGTTCGCCCGATGTGACACGCCCGCCGGCGCGGCCGCGCACACGCTGGTCCGGATGGAGCCGTGGCAGCGACAGCGACAGGCCGTCGACGCGCCAGCCGTCGCCATCGATGCGCCCGTCGACCACCTGCAGTCCGTCGCTGAGGGTCGGCATGCGTGTCTCGCCCGGCGGGCGCGCGGCCAGCCAGTGCTGCAGGGCCGGCAGGTCGAGTACCGGCGCGTCGAATTCGATCCGGGTGATGTCGAGCTGCGCGCCGCGGCTGCGCACAGTGGACCAAGGCACCGAGACATATACACGCCGGGCGCGCAGCAGCGGCGTGGCCGCACCCGGTTCGCGTGCGACCATGTCGTGGACGACCAGCACCGGCGTGCCGCGCAGGCGGTATTCGCTGCTGCCGGTGGCGGTGATTTCAAGGCCGAGGGCGTCGCCGAGCGCATTGAGTACGAAGCCGGTTACGCGCTGTGGCTGCAGAAGCAGGTGCAGGGCGAGGGCGAGCAGCAGCAGGGCGGCGGCCGCGGTTAGCAGCAGTTTGGCGGGCTTACGCATTGCTCGGATCTGTGTGTTTCGGAGCTGGCGCCGACAAGATCAACGGCTTTCGCGCCGTGACGGCGCGAGCCACCTTTCTTTGCTTCAGCCGCGAGCTCTTTTCTACGGCATCCGGCAACACCGGAGGCCGGCGGCTGGAGCCGCCCCTGCGGAGCAGTGACGCCGCCGCGTTATGCGTTGCCAAGCTCATCGGGCAGCAGCGCGTCGACGAAGGCCTCGGCGTCGAACACGCGCAGGTCTTCCGGGCGTTCGCCGATGCCGGCGTAGCGGATCGGGATGCCGAACTCGCGCGCCAGCGCGAACACCACGCCGCCCTTGGCGCTGCCGTCGAGCTTGGTGACCACC
>DATCYC010000263.1:0-2278 GCA_036570525.1 Luteimonas sp. | reverse complement strand
GTCGACGCGGCGGAACATGATGCCGGTGTCGACCGGGGCCGGTCGCAGGGTGAGGTAGACCTTCTCGCCGCTGTGCAGCCCGACGCCGGTGGCGCGGATCACATTCTTGATGGTGCGCTGCTGCATGGGCGGGGCTGGATCCGGGTTGTCGCCATGGGGGCGGAAAACGGCGAAAGATTAGCACGGGCCACGCTGAACCTGAACGAAAGCGGGGCCGTCCGTCGGTGCGCCGCCGCGGGTTAAAAGACCACCGGGCCGGCGCAGGCCCGGTGGGTCGAAGAGGACACGCTCTCGTAGGAGCGCACCAGGGCGCGACACCGGCGTCAACGAATGACGCGGTCGCGCCCGAGTGCGCTCCTACGGGTGATCAGTCCGCCTGGCGACGCAGGAACGCCGGGATATCCAGGTAGCTGCTGTTGTCGCCGCCGAAGTCGGCCGTGGCCGGGGCGGACGACGCCGGGGCGTCGCTGCCGCCGTCGCGACCGCGCAGGCTCGAAGCGATGCTCTGGCCAATCCCGAATGCCGCCGTGGGCTCGTCCTCGATCAGCATGCCCGTGGTGCCGTCGCGACGGCCCTGCGAGCGCACCAGTTCCACCTGCGGCTTGCGCACGATGTCGTGGCCGAAGCCGCGGTCGTCGTGGCGCACGGTCTGGCGGCCGGCGTTGCGGTTCAGGCCGGTGGCGACGACCGTGACGCGGACTTCGTCCTGCATGTCCGGGTCGAGCACGGTGCCGATGACGATGGTCGCGTCCTCGCTGCCGAAGTTCTCCACCGTGCGGCCGACCTCGTCGAACTCGGCCATGGTGAAGTCCGCGCCGGCGGTGATGTTGACCAGGATGCCGTTGGCGCCGGCCAGGTTGACGTCGTCGAGCAGCGGGTTCTGGATCGCGGCCTCGGCGGCGGCCTGCGCGCGGTCGTCGCCGCGGGCGGTGCCGGTGCCCATCATCGCCAGGCCCATCTCGCTCATCACGGTGCGCACGTCGGCGAAGTCGACGTTGATCAGGCCCGGGCGCACGATCAGGTCGGCGATGCCCTGCACGGCGCCGAGCAGCACGTCGTTGGCGGCGCGGAAGGCCTGGATCATGGTCGCGTTGCGACCGAGCACGGTGATCAGCTTCTCGTTGGGGATGGTGATCAGCGAGTCGCAGTGCTGGCCGAGTTCGTCGATGCCCTTGAGCGCCACCTGCATGCGGCGGCGGCCCTCGAACGGGAACGGCTTGGTGACCACGGCAACGGTCAGGATGCCCATCTCCTTGGCCAGCTGCGCGACCACGGGCGCCGCGCCCGTGCCGGTGCCGCCGCCCATGCCGGCGGTGATGAACACCATGTCCGCGCCCTGCAGCGCATCCATGACCTGCTCGCGGTCTTCCAGCGCGGCCTGGCGGCCGACTTCCGGGTTCGCGCCCGCGCCCAGGCCCTTGGTGACGTTGGTACCCAGTTGCAGCTGCAGCTTGGCGCCGCAGTTCTTGATCGCCTGCGAGTCGGTGTTGGCGGTGATGAACTCCACCCCGTCCACGCTGCTGTTGACCATGTGGGCGACCGCGTTGCCGCCGCCGCCGCCGACCCCCACCACCTTGATGTTGGCATTGGGTGCCATCTTCTCTACCAGTTCGAAATGCGCCATGTCCGTGTCCTCTTATTTAGTTATGTGTTGCTGTCGGTACTCGTGTTGCCAAGTGCTGCATCGTCGTCGCCCTGTCCGCTTCCCACTTCTCAAAACTCGCCCCGGTACCAGTTCTTCAACTTGTTGAAGAGCGATCCCGCGCGGCCGGTGGGGATCACCGGGCGGCGCGGGTGCTCGATCTGGCTGCCCATCAGCAGCAGGCCCACGCCGCTGGCGTGCACCGGGTTGTTGACCACTTCGCCAAGGCCGGTCACGTGCTGCGGGATGCCCACGCGCACCGGCATCTGCAGCATTTCCTCGGCCAGTTCGACCACGCCTTCCATCTTCGAGGCGCCGCCTGTGAGCACCATCCCGGCGCGCACGTGCTGCTCGAAACCCGAGCGGCGCAGTTCGGCCTGCACCATCTCGAAGATCTCTTCGTAGCGGGCCTGCACCGCCTGCGCCAGCGACTGCCGTGGCAGCCGGCGCGGGGCGCGGTCGCCGACGCTGGGGACCTGGATTGATTCCTCGCTGGTCGCCAGCTGCGCCAGCGCGCAGGCGTAGCGGACCTTGATCTGCTCGGCCTCGGGCGTGGGCGTGCGCAGCATGTGCGCGATGTCCTCGGTGACCTTGTCGCCGGCGATCGGCAGGCTCGCGGTGTGGCTGATCGCGCCC
>DATCYC010000262.1:0-1865 GCA_036570525.1 Luteimonas sp. | reverse complement strand
CGGTTGGTCTGCACGCAGTTGGTCAGGTTCGGCCGTGACCGCACCCGCGACCATTCGCGCGCCAGGGTGTCGCCTTCCCTGCCCTGCGTGCCGGCCATGACGTCGACCAGCGCGCACATCTGCGGCGAACCCAGGTTGCTGTTGTAGACGTAGTTGTCGGGCGGATCGCGGACGAAATCCGGCGGGAACACGCTGCCGACCGGACCGATCACCGTCAGCGCGGTGGCGTTGCCCGGATCCTGCACGAACACGTAGTTGGTGGCGGTCAACCCGCCGCCGTCGATCGCATAGTTGCCGACCGGCGAGAACTGGTCCGCGATCGAGGTGAACGTGAGCGTGCCATCGGTCGCCGACCCCAGGTCCTCGCCGTTGCGGAAACCCGTCACGACGCCGGTGAACAGGCCGTTGGGCTGTCCTACCAGCCGCGTGAACGGATCTGCGATGAAGGTCAGCGTCGCAGGATCGATGGTCAACGCGGTGGCGTTGCCCGGATCCTGCGCGAACACGTAGTTGCCCGCACTCAGGCCGCCGCCAATGATCGCGTAGTTGCCCACGTCGGAGAACTCGTCGGCCGTCGAGGTGAACGCCAGCGTGCCGTCGGTCGCCGACCCCAGGTCCTCGCCGTTGCGGAAGCCGATCACCGTGCCGCCGAGCACACCGTTGGGATCGCCGTAGATGCGCGTGAACGGATTGGCGATGAAGGTCAGCGTCGCCGGGTCGATGGTCAGCGTGCCGGGCACCAGGTTGATCGCATAGCCGGCCGGCGAGTCGAAGGCGCCGGTGATCGGGTAGTCGCCGACATCGCTGAGGATGGTGGCCACCGTGCCGGGTTCGCCGGTGATCGCGTTGCCGGCGATGTCGCCCAGGATCATGCCGCCGACGATGAACGTGAACGCCGGGTTGTCGAGCCCGTATTCGCGCAGGGCGTCGCCGATGGTGATGGTCGCGGTCGGCTGCGCGGCGTAGATGAAGTGGTTGCCGGCCGCGGGCACGACGACGCCGCAGGCACCGGCGAACGTGCAGTTGTACAGGTTGGGCAGGGTGCCGGAGCCGGCCAGCCCGCCGCGGGTTTCACCGATCCAGGTCGAAGCCCAGACCCGCCAGGCGTTGCCCGCCGACAGGGTCGCGCCGGCCGTGTTCTGCAGCAGTCCGGCAGTGACCAGGTCGATGTCGTTGCCAGCGGTCGCCCCGGCATTGAGGACGAGATCGCCGATCAGGTTGCGCACGAACACGTCGGTGCCTGCACCGACGCCGGTCGCGGTCAGTGCCTGGCCGCCGTTGGTGGCCGCGCTGAAGCCGGTCGCGGTGACCGCACCGATCGCCAGCGCGTCGGCGTCGGTGTAGCTGAAGTCGCCGGCGGCATCACCGGCCAGCGTGCTGCCGGACACGTTGTTGGTCGCCGTCGACAGCAGCACGTCGCCGCCGGTCGAGCGCGCCAGCAGGCCGTCGGCGGTGATCACGCCGGCGGCGGTCTGGGTGATGTCGCCGGCGCTGACCAGGGCCAGCGTGCCGGCACCGACATCGACCGCGGCACCGAGCGCGATCCCGGCCGCACCGGCACCCGCGTTGTGCAGGGTGAGGTTGCCCGCGCGCGCCAGCGCTTCCTGCACCTGGATCAGGCCGACGTGGGTGTCGCTGCCGATCACCAGCTCCGGTGTCGTGATGTTGGCAAGGTCCGTGGCGCCGATCGAGAAGCCGCCGCCGGCGCCGATGGTGATGGTGTCGCCGGTGCGGTCGTAGGCCAGGCCATTGGCGTCGACGCCGCCGGGGCGCAGGTTGACCACGCTTTCGCCTTGCACCGTGCCGTCCAGGGTCAGCGCCTGCGAACCGTCGCTGGTGCCGGCCTGCAGCACCACCGTGTCGCC
>DATCYC010000261.1:0-2828 GCA_036570525.1 Luteimonas sp. | reverse complement strand
GCATCCGCCGTCCCGTCACGACGATCATGTTCTTCGTGTCGCTGTTCGTGATCGGCCTGATCGCGGCGGTGCGGCTGCCGCTGGAAGCCTTCCCGGAGGTGTCGCCGCCTTTCATCTTCGTCTCGCCGCCATACACGGGCTCGACGCCGGAGGAGATCGAGCGCACGGTGTTGCGCCCGGCCGAGGAAGCGCTGTCGACGATGTCCGGCATCAAGCGCATGGACTCGCGCGCGAGGGCAGACGGTGCCCAGTTGTTCATCCAGTTCAGCGACTGGAGCAAGGACGTCGCGATCGCCGCGTCCAACGCGCGCGAACGCCTCGATGCCATCCGCGACGAGTTGCCCGACGACCTGCAGCGCTACTTCGTGACGAAGTTTTCCACCACCGACCAGCCGGTGCTGCGGGTGCGCCTGGCAGCCGGTAACGGCATCGACCTGTCCGGCGACTACGACCTGATCGACCGCGAGTTCAAGCGGCGGCTGGAGCGTATCGCGGGCGTGGCCAGGGTGGACGTGTCCGGCGCGATGCCGAACGAGGTGGAGATCGCGATCGCGCCCGATCGCCTGACCGCGCACGACATCGGCCTCAATGAACTGGCCCAGCGCTTGCAGGCGCTGAACTTCTCCGTTTCGGCGGGAGAGATCGAGGATGGCGGCCGGCGCCTGCGGGTGCAGCCGGTAGGCGAGATCGTCGACCTGCAGCAGTTGCGCGACGTGGTGATCAACGAGGACGGGCTGCGCCTGGGCGACATCGCCACCGTCCAGCTCAAGTCCGCGCGCCTGGACATGGGCCGCAGGCTGGAAGGGCAGCCCGCGGTCGGCCTGGATATCTTCCGCGAGCGCAATGCCAACCTGGTCGAGGTCTCGCGCAGCGTGCTGGCGGAGATCGAGAAGATCCGCGGCGATTCGGCGCTGCGCGACGTGCAGGTGACGGTGATCCAGAACCTGGGCAAGGACGTGACCAGTTCGCTGCTGGAACTGGCCGAGGCGGGCGCGATCGGCCTGGTGCTGTCGGTGATCGTGCTGTTCTTCTTCCTGCGCCACTGGCCGTCGACGCTGATGGTGACCCTGGCGATCCCGATCTGCTTCGTGATGACGCTGGGCTTCATGTACTTCGCCGGCGTCACCCTCAACATCCTGACGATGATGGGCCTGCTGCTGGCGGTGGGCATGCTGGTGGACAACGCGGTGGTGGTGGTGGAGAGCATCTACCAGGAACGCGAGAAGGTACCGGGCAGGCCGAAGCTGGCATCGATCATCGGCACCCGCCACGTGGCCATCGCCCTGTCCGCCGGTACGCTGTGCCACTGCATCGTGTTCGTGCCCAACCTGTTCGGCGAACGCAACTTCCTGAGCATCTACCTGTCGCAGATCGCGATCACCATCTCCGTCTCGCTGCTGGCTTCCTGGCTGGTGGCGGTGAGCCTGATCCCGATGCTGTCGGCACGGCTGAAGACGCCGCCGGCGGTGCAGAAGTCGGGCGGCCTGATCCACAAGATGCAGGTGCGTTACGCCCGCTTCCTGCGCTGGACCCTCGAGCATCGCGGCAAGAGCCTGCTCGGCATCGCGCTGATCGTGGCGGTGAGCTTCGTGCCGGTGATGCACACCAAGACCAACATGTTCGGCGGCGACGGCGGCGACGAGATCAACGTCTACTACCAGTGGAAGGGCTCGTACACGGTGGCGCAGATGTCGGACGAGGTGCGGCGGGTCGAGGTCTTCCTCGATGCCAACCGCGAGAAGTTCCACATCAAACAGATCTATTCGTGGTTCAGCGAACAGGGCGATGCCGGCACCCAGGTGACGTTCGATTCGGACGACCCGGACCGGATCAAGGCGCTGACCGACCAGATCAGCGAGGCGCTGCCGAAGTCCGCGCGCGCGGAGATCGGCGTGCGCAACAGCGGTGGCGGACAGGGCGGTGGGCCTGGGCAGGATGTCCAGGTGCAACTGGTCGGGGATTCCTCGCAGACCCTGGCCGAGCTGGGCCGGAACCTGGTGCCGATCCTGTCCAGGCGCGCCGAATTGCGCGACGTGCACGTGGATGCCGGCGACCAGAACAGCGAACTCAGCGTCCGCGTCGACCGCGAGCGCGCGGCGGCGTTCGGCTTCAGCGCGCAGGAGGTGTCGCAGTTCGTGGGCCTGGCGCTGCGCGGCGCGCCGCTGCGCGAGTTCCGTCGCGGCGAGACGGAGGTGCCGGTATGGGTGCGCTTCGCCGGCGCCGAGGACTACGGCATGGCCGACATCGCCACCTTCATGGTGCGTTCGCCCGATGGCCGCACGGTGCCGCTGCTGTCGATGGTGGATGTCTCGATCAACCCCGCGGCGACCGAAGTCGAGCGCACCAACCGCCAGACCACGCTGACCATCAAGGCCAGCCTCGCCAAGGACACGACGATGCCCGACGCGCGCAAGGCGATGGAGGACGCGCTCAAGGCGTTCGCGTTCCCCGCCGGCTATTCGTACTCGTTCGACGGCGGCGCGTTCCAGGACGAGGACGAGGCGATGGCGCAGATGATGTTCAACCTGCTGATTGCGCTGGTGATGATCTACATCGTCATGGCGGCGGTGTTCGAATCGCTGCTGTTCCCGGCCGCGATCATGAGCGGCGTCGTGTTCTCGGTGTTCGGCGTGTTCTGGCTGTTCTGGATCACCGGCACCGAGTTCAACATCATGGCCTTCATCGGTATCCTGGTGCTGATGGGCGTGGTGGTGAACAACGGCATCGTCATGATCGAACACATCAACAACCTGCGCCGGCGCGGCATGTGCCGCACCGACGCGCTGGTGGAAGGCAGCCGCGAACGCCTGCGCCCGATCCTGATGACG
>DATCYC010000260.1:0-11918 GCA_036570525.1 Luteimonas sp. | reverse complement strand
GTTCGCCGGCGAGGTCGGCGCGCAGCAGCGCGCGCGGTTCGAGCCACCTGCGCGCCAGCGCGATCGCCAGCGAGCGGCCTTCGGCCGCGGCGTCGAGCCGCGGGATCTCGCGTGCGTCGTAGCCGCGGTGCAGCAGCACGGCAATGCGCAGCAGCGCCGCGCTGCGCCGCGCCGAGGCCAGCAGGCGGTCGGGCAGGGCGTCGAATGCGTTGCCGGGGATCTTGCGCCGGTGGGTGCGCACCAGTGCGCCCAGGTACTGCTGCTCCTGGCGCGAGAAGCCGGCGATGTCGGAGTTCTCCAGCACGTAGGCGCCGTGCACGTGGTACTGGCTGTGGGCGATGACCAGGCCCACCTCGTGCAGGCGCGCGGCCCAGCCGAGCATGAGCCGTTCGTCCGGGCCCAGCTGCCAGGCCGTGGCGACCTGGTCGAACAGGTGCAGCGCGGTCCGTTCGACGCGCAGCGCCTGGTCGACGTCGATGCCGTAGCGCTTCATCAACGCCGCTACCGACGCGTCGCGCGGATCCTCGTCGCGGCTCCTGCCGACCATGTCGTGCAGCACGCCCTCGCGCAGCGCGGCCTTGCTCACCGCCATGCGCTCCAGCCCGAGCGCGGCGAACGCGGCTTCGAGCACCAGCACGCCGCCGGCGATGATCGGGCGGCGCTCGTCCGACAGGCCGGGCAGGTCGATGGCCTCGATGCGGCTGGCGCGAAGCAGCTGGTCGCGCACCTGCGGCAGCGCCTGGGCGGTGACCGCGCCCTTGGTCAGGCCCATCTTCGCGCAGATCTCGCCGATCGCCTTGTTGGTGCCGGACGATCCCAGCGCCTCCTGCCAGCCAAGCGCGCGGTAGGTGGCCGCGAACTGCTGGAACTCCGCCGTCACCTCCACCAGGGCTTCGTTCCACTTCTTCCGCGTCAGCTTGCCGCTGCCGAAGAAGCGGCGGGTGCTGGCGACGCAGCCCACCTGCAGGCTCTCGCGCTCGATCGCGTCGAAGCCGGCGCCGATGATGCATTCGGTCGAACCGCCGCCGATGTCGATCACCAGCCGCAGGTTGCCCTTCTTCGGCGGCTGCGCGTGGGCCACGCCCAGGTAGACCAGGCGCGCCTCCTCGCGGCCGGCGATGATCTCGATGCCGTGGCCGAGCGCGGTTTCGGCCGGGACCAGGAACGCCTGCGGCGCGGACAGCGCGCGCACGGTGTTGGTCGCCACCGCGCGCACGCGCTGCGGCGGGATGTCACGGATGCTCTGGCCGAACCGCGCCAGGCATTCGAACGCGCGCTGGCGCACCTCGGGTGTCAGCGTGCCCTTGCCGTCGAGTCCCTCGGCCAGGCGCACGGTTTCGCGCACGCGATCGACGGTGCGCAGCTGCCCCAGGGTGTAGCGCGCGACGACCATGTGGAAGCTGTTCGAACCCAGGTCGATCGCGGCGAGCATGTCGCCGTCCTGCAGGGGAGCCACGGTGGACGGGACGAAGGCCGGGATCTTCATGCGCAGATCTTCGCCAGCAGCGCGGCCTGCGCGGAGTGCGGCGTTTCGCCGTCGCGTGGTTCGACCTTCAGGTAGCTGCCGTCGGCATGCAGTTCCCAGGCATTGAGGTTGTCGGCCAGGTAGTTGTCGAGAGCCTCCTCGCGGATGCGCGTGGCGATCGCGGGATCGAGGATCGGGAAGCCGGTTTCCACGCGCCGCAGCAGGTTGCGCTCCAGCCAGTCGGCGCTGGTGCAGAACAGCTCCGGGTCGCCGTCGTTGCCGAACCAGTACACGCGGCTGTGCTCGAGGAACTGGCCGACGATCGAGCGCACGCGGATGTTTTCCGAGACGCCGGGCACGCCCGGGCGCAGTGTGCAGGCGCCGCGGATGACCAGGTCGATCTGCACGCCGGCCTGCGACGCGACGTACAGCGCGCGCACCACCCGTGGCTCGTTGAGGGCGTTCATCTTGGCGATGATCCGTCCCGGACGGCCGGCGCGCGCGTGCGCGGCTTCGCGCTCGATCCGGGCCAGCACCCCGGCGTGCAGGGTGAACGGTGACTGCAGCAGCCGTTCGAGCCGGATCGCCGGCGCCAGCCCCGACAGCTGCTGGAAGATCAGGTGCACGTCGTTGCCGATCGCCGGGTCGGCGGTGATCAGGCCCAGGTCGGTGTAGGCGCGCGCGGTGCCGGCATGGTAGTTGCCCGTGCCCAGGTGCACGTAGCGGCGCAGCTTGCGGCCCTCGCGGCGCACCACCAGCAGCATCTTGGCGTGGGTCTTGTAGCCGACCACGCCGTAGACCACCTGCACGCCCGCTTCCTGCAGGCGGTCGGCGAAGCCGAGGTTGGCTTCCTCGTCGAAGCGCGCGCGCAGCTCGACCACCACGGTGACGTCCTTGCCGTTGCGCGCAGCCTGCACCAGGTGCTCGATGATCGCCGAGTCCTTGCCGGTGCGGTAAAGGGTCTGCTTGATCGCCAGCACGCTCGGGTCGTCGGCGGCCTGGCGGATGAGTTCAAGCACCGGCGTGAACGCGTCGAACGGGTGGTGCAGCAGCACGTCGCCCGTCGCCACGCGCTCGAAGATCGCATCGACATCGGGCAGCTGGCGCGGCACGAACGCCGGGTACTTCAGGTCCGGGCGGTCGACCTGGTCGTAGATCTGGATGATGCGGTTGAGGTTGACCGCGCCGTGGATGCGATACACCGCGTTGGGCGGCAGCTCGAAGTTCTCCAGCAGCGTGCGCACGATCGGCTTCGGGCAGTTGGCGGCGATCTCCAGCCGCATCGCGCGCAGGTAGCCGCGGCCGACCAGCTCGTCGCGCAGCGCCAGCGCAAGGTTCTCGACTTCCTCCTCGTCGACGATCAACTCCGAGTTGCGGGTGACGCGGAACTGGTACGCGCCCTTGACCTGCATTCCCGGGAACATCTCCGCGACGAACTCGGAGAGCACCGAGGACAGGAAAACGAAGTCATGTTCGCCGCCGGAGACCTTCTTCGGCAGCTGGATGATGCGCGGCAGCGAGCGCGGCGCGCGCACGAGCGCCAGGTGGCCGCTGCGGCCGAACGCGTCCTTGCCCTTGAGCACGACGACGAGGTTGAGCGACTTGTTGAGGATCTTCGGGAACGGGTGCGCAGGGTCCAGGCCGAGCGGCGACAGCACCGGCATGATCTCCTCGCGGAAGTACGCGCGCAGCCATCTGGTCTGGCGCGCGTTCCACGACTCGCGGCCGAGTACGCGCACGCCCGCGTCGGACAGCTCGGGGCGCAGTTCTTCGCTCCAGCAGCGGTACTGCGAGTCGACCAGTTCGGCGGCGCGGTCATGGATGCGTCGCAGCAGCGTGGCCGGCGACATGCCGTCGGCCGCGACCGGCACCGCGAAATCCTGCGCGTGGCGAACGGTCGCGGCGCGGATTTCGAAGAACTCGTCGAGGTTGGTGCAAGAGATGCACAGGAAGCGCAGGCGCTCGAGCAGCGGCACCGACCCGTCGCGCGCCTGGGCGAGGACGCGGAAGTTGAAGTCCAGCTGCGACAGCTCGCGGTTGAAGTACAGGGACGGGTCGAACAGCGCGTCGTCGGCGCGCGGCTCCGGCATGGCGGGTACGGGTGGCGGGGTCATGGATCGGCCACCGGAACCCGTGGCGCGGCGGCCTGCTCGCGCGCAAGCACGCGTTCGGGACCGAAGTGGCAGCTGAAGGTGCTGCCCTGGCCGACCTCGCTCTCGATCTCCAGCCGCGCCTGGTGCAGCTGCAGGATGTGCTTGACGATCGACAGGCCCAGGCCGGTGCCGCCGGACTCGCGCGAGCGGCTGGTGGACACGCGGTAGAAGCGTTCGGTGATCCGCGGCAGGTGCGCGGCGGGGATGCCGTAGCCGCTGTCGCGCACCGAAAGGACCGCGCCGCCATCGGCGCTGCGCGCAAGGACGATCGAGATATTGCCGCCGGCCGGCGTGTAGCGCACCGCGTTGGCCACCAGGTTGGAGAACGCGCTGTGCAGCTCGCGGATGGAGCCGAGCAGGTCGACGCCCGCGTCGTCGTCGACGGTGATCGCGTGGCGGCGCTGGCTCAGTGCTTCGGCCTCGCGCCGCAGGGTGACCAGCATCGAGCCCATCGAGACGTCTTCGTCGACCACGCCGTCCTGCGCCTCGAGCCGCGACAGGGTCAGCAGGTCCTCCACCAGCTGGGTCATGCGCTGCGACTGGTGGCGCATTTCCTCGAGGATGGGCGCCCATTCGGGCTGCTCCTCCGGGTCGAGCATGTCCAGGTAGCCGTGGACCACGGTCAGCGGCGTGCGCAACTCGTGCGAGACGTTGGCGACGAAGTCGCGGCGCATCTGTTCGAGCCGCATCACCTTGGTCACGTCGCGCGCGACCAGCAGCCACAGCTCGTCGGAATAGGGAATCAGGCGCAGGCTCAGGCGCATCCCCGCGTTGACCGGGGATGCGACGTCGAGCATCGGCTCGGCGCGGCGCCCGCTGGCCAGCCAGCGCGATACCGGCAGCGGCTGCAGGCGGTCGCCGAGCGAAGAATCGATGTCTTCCGGGTAGTGCAGGCCGAGCAGGCCGGTCGCGGCGTCGTTGAACCAGCGCACGCGCTGGCTGTTGCGTTCGAGCACGACCACGGCGTCCGGCAGCGCGGCGGCGGCGGCGCTGTAGGCGCGCAGCATCTCCACCAGGCGGCGCTTGCGGCCGCGCATTTCTTCCTGGCTGCGATGGAGCAGGCGGTCGAGCTCGTTCCACACGCCCTTGCCGCCGGACGGTTCGACCCGCTGCCGCGCGGCCAGCCGCAGCAGCACGCCGCGCAGGCGCCAGTAGTGCCAGGCCACGATGCCCAGCGCGGCGACGGTGAGCATCTGCCACGGATAGCCGACCAGCATGCCGGCGAGCAGCGCCGCGGCCAGCACGATGGCGAGCTGGCCGAGCGTCCTGGTCCAGGCGGTGCGCGCGTGAAGAGGCATCTGCGGGCCGGTGGTCGTGGCGAAGGGTTCGATATCGGCGGGATCTGGTTGCACGAAGATAGTAGCGGGTCGCGCGCCGACTTCAGGAGAATGCGCGCGGCTGCGCGTCACGGCGGCGGTGGGTGGACGGGGCGTTTGCGGCCGGTACCGTCCGCGGCGCCGGCCGTTCGTTCCGGGGCGCGGCGCCCCGGCGTGCGTCACAGGGAGGCGGAGAACCGGTAGCCCGCGCCGCGCACGGTCTGCACCATGCCGTCGAGCGCGGACGGCTCCAGGGTCTTGCGCAGGCGGCGGATGTGCACGTCGACCGTGCGTTCCTCGACGTAGACGTTGCCGCCCCAGACGTGGTCGAGCAGCTGGGTGCGCGTGTAGACGCGCTCGGGGTGGGTCATGAAGAAGTGCAGCAGGCGGTACTCGGTGGGGCCGATCTGCACCGGCTCGTTGTTGGCGAACACGCGGTGGGCGGTGCCGTCGATGCGCAGCGCGCCGACGGTGACGCTGCCGTCCTCGTCGTCCTCGCGCGAGCGCCGCATCACCGCGCGGATGCGGGCCAGCAGCTCGCGCGACGAGAACGGCTTGACCACGTAGTCGTCGACCCCGGCCTCCAGGCCGCCCACTCGGTCGTTCTCCTCGCCGCGGGCGGTGAGCATGATGATCGGGATCTCGCGGGTGAGCTCCTCGCGGCGCCAGCGCCGGGCCAGTTCGATGCCGCTGGTGCCCGGCAGCATCCAGTCGAGCAGGATCAGGTCGGGGACGCGGTTGGCGATCGACTCCTGCGCCTCGCGTGCGTCGCCGGCGTGGGCCGGTTCGTATTCACCCTTGCGCAGGGCGAAGGCGACCATCTCGCGGATGGCCGGTTCGTCGTCGACGATCAGGATGCGCTTGTGCATGGCGTGCCGCGTCTTCCATTCCGATGGTTTTCCGGTGCGGCCAGTAGACTACGTTTTTGTGACAGATGTGTGACAGCGTCAGCGGCGGTCCAGATCCGGGTCGCGGATGCCCTGGCGGCGCAGTTCCAGCACCACCGGCGTGATCGCGGCGATGCGCGCCTCGATGCGGGCGCGGGCGTAGTAGTCCAGGTCGCTGCGCTTTTTCAGGTTGTTGAGCTGGACCAGGGCTCGCTCCGGGCGGCCGTTGAGATAGGCGGCCTCCGCCCACGCCTCGCCGGCGCGGATCGGGTCGCCGGCGATCTCGTTGATCCGCGCGAACGTGGCCTGGAACAGCGGGTCGTCGCCGGCCCTGGCCAGCAGCGGCCGCAGCACGTCCTGCGCGCGCTTGCCGGCGGCGCGGTTGTTGCGTTCGGCCAGCACGCGGGCATAGGTGAGGGCGACGGCGCGATTGCGCGGCATCCGCGCGACCAGGTCCTCGAAGATCGCATCGGCGGCGGCGATGTCGCCGGCGCGGGCCTTCGCCTGCCCGGCCGCCAGCAGCAGCCAGAGGTCGCCGGGATATTCTTCCAGCAGCGGTGCGAGCTCTTTCGCCGCCTCGGTGCCGTGCCCGGCGAGCAGGTGGGCGTAGGCCAGGCCATAGCGCTGCGCGTCGCTGAGCTTGCCTGCGCGCTGCATGCGCCCGTACTCGCCGATTGCTTCCGTGGGCGTGTTGGCGCTGAGCACGCGCAGGTGCTCGCGCACCCAGCCGAACTGGACGGCGTCGCTGCCCGCAGGTGCCGGGTTGATCTTGATCGACGCCGGCAGCAGCGGGTTGTCGATTGCGGTGAAGGCGGGGGTGAACCCGGCGTCCCGGTTCTCCATCTTGGCCGCGCGCGTCTTGGCCTCGGCGATGCGGGTGGTGGTGACCGGGTGGCTGCGCAGGTAATCGGGGGTGCGCTGCTTGGCGCCGCCCTGGTTGCTGCGCTCCAGCGCCTGCATGCGCTCGAACATCTGCGCCATCGCCTCCGGGTCGTAGCCGCTGCGCGCCATGGTGCGGATGCCGATGCGGTCGGCCTCGGATTCGTTGCTGCGGGTGTAGTTGATCTGTCGCTGCGCGGCGATGCCCTGGGCGCTGGCCATGGCCGCCATCGCCGCGTCGCCGGACGAACTGCTGCCGGATTGCGCGATCGCGATCGCGCCGAGCATCGCCAGCAGGATCGGCACGCTGTCGCGCTGCGCGCGTTCGACGCTGCGCAGAACGTGCGTCTGGGTGACGTGGGCGATTTCGTGGCCGAGCACGCCGGCGACCTCGTCCTCGGTGTCGGCCACCAGCACCAGGCCCGCGTTGACGCCGATGTAGCCGCCGACGGTCGCGAACGCGTTGACCTGGCGGTCGTCCATCATGAAGAAGGTGAAATCCTGCTTCGGGTCGTCGCTGGCGGCGGCCAGGCGGTTGCCGACCCCGCGCAGCCAGCTGTCGACCAGCGGATCCTCGAGGATGTAGTCGTAGTTGCGCAGCTGGCTGAGCATCATCTCGCCGTAGGCGCGCTGGTCGGCCGGGCTGAGCACGGTGCCGGCGGACGAGCCGATGTCCGGCAGGCGGGCGCCTTCCTGCGCGGGCACGCACACGCTGGCGACGGCAAGCATCAGGGCAACGATGGCGGGAAGTGGGCGCATGGAGTCTCTTGTCGGGGCGACGTGTCGATGAAGCGGGACGGGGACAGCCTGCAGGATGGCGAGCGCCGCGTCGAATCGCGTGAATCCGCGGTTAACCCGGCGCGGGCGATCATTACAGGCGACCATTCAGCGTTCCATGTACGGACGTTGATGGTCCGGATCCGGGCCGCATCATGGGTTCGACCATGTCCCGCCCGCCAAGTTTCAGGAGCCCGCCTTGAATGCCCCGTCCACCCCGCAGATCACCCTCTACACCAGCGCCGTCTGCGGCTATTGCGTTGCCGCCAAGAATTTCCTCAAGAGCCGCGGGCTGGAATGGAACGAGGTGCGGATCGACACCGATCCGGCCGAGCGGGAGAAGATGGTGGCGCTGGCCAGGCGCACCAGCGTGCCGCAGATCTTCGTCGGCGACACCCACGTCGGCGGCTACGAGGACATGATGGCGCTGCACCGCGCGGGCAAGTTCGAGCCGCTGCTGTCCGGCGAGCCCGGGTAGGGCGGGGGCCGCGGGCCGGCAGGCCCGCGCCGCATCCGGCATAATAAGCGGCTGTTTTTCGCTTCCGACGCCCGGCATCCCCCCGCCCGGCGTCCTTCTGCACGGACCCCACACAAATGCCCCACACGATTACCGTTATCCGCGGCGATGGCATCGGCCCGGAAATCATGGACGCCACCCTGCACGTGCTCGACGCCATGGGCCTGGACCTGGCCTATGAAGAGGCCGACGCCGGCATGGCCGCGCTCGACAAGCACGGCGAACTGCTGCCGCAGGCGTCGATGGATTCGATCCGCAAGAACAAGGTCGCGCTCAAGAGCCCGCTGACCACGCCGGTTGGCGGCGGCTTTTCGTCGATCAACGTCGAGCTGCGCAAGCGTTTCGACCTGTACGCCAACGTGCGCCCGGCGATCTCGTTCCCCAACACCAAATCGCGCTTCCCCAGCGGCGTCGACCTGGTCACCGTGCGCGAGAACACCGAGGGCGCCTACAGCGCCGAAGGCCAGGAAGTCTCGGCCGACGGCGACACCGCCACCTCGATCACGCGCACCACCCGCAAGGGCTCCGAGCGCATCGTCCGCTACGCCTTCGACCTGGCCCGTCGTACCGGCCGCAAGAAGGTCACGATCGTGCACAAGGCCAACATCCTCAAGTCGACCTCGGGCCTGTTCCTGAAGGTCGCGCGCGAAGTGGCCGCGCAGTACCCGGAGATCGAGTGCAACGAGCTGATCGTCGACAACACCTGCATGCAGCTGGTGATGCGGCCGGAGCAGTTCGACGTGATTGTCACCACCAACCTGTTCGGCGACATCATCTCCGACCTGTGCGCCGGCCTGGTCGGCGGCCTCGGCCTGGCGCCGGGCGCCAACATCGGCGAGGAAGTGGCGATCTTCGAGGCCGTGCACGGCTCGGCCCCGGACATCGCCGGCAAAGGCGTCGCCAACCCCTGTGCGCTGCTGCTCGGCGCGGCGCAGATGCTCGACCACCTGGGCATGGCTGAAAAGGCCACGAAGCTGCGCGAGGCCATCGTCGCCACGCTCGAAGCCAGGGATTCGCTGACCCCGGACCTGGGCGGCACCGGCAGCACGATGTCGTTCGCCAGGGCGATCGCGGCGCGCGCCGCCGCCTGATCGAAGGCGGCAATCGGCCATCCCGACGGGGCGCTTCGGCGCCCCGTTCCGTTTCCGGAACGCCGGAGTTCCGCCAGCGGGCATCGACAGGGGCTGGGGCGGGGCGCAGAATCGGCAATCCTTTTATCCGGATAAAGCGATGCAGGTTCGCCCCAGCGCCATCGCACTGACCCCCTTGCTGCTGTTCCTGACGCTGTTCTTCGGCGCCGGGATCTGGTTCACGCTGCAGGGCGAACCCATGGGCTTCTACCAGCTGCGCGCGCCGGTGGCGATCCTGCCGGCGCTGGCGCTGGCCGCGTGGCTGGCGCACCGGCGCGGCCTCAGGGCGCTCGACGAGTTGCTGGCCGGCATGGGCGACAGCAACGTGGTGCTGATGTGCCTGATCTTCCTGCTCGCCGGCGCGTTCGCGATGGTGTCCAAGGCGATCGGGGCGGTCGACGCCGTGGTCGCGCTGGGGCTGGGCACGCTGCCGCCGGCGCTGATCCTGCCGGGACTGTTCCTGGTCGCCGGCTTCGTGTCGCTGTCGATCGGCACTTCGATGGGCACGATCGCGGCGGTGGTGCCGATCGCGCTGGGCGTGGCCGATGCCGCCGGGCTGGATCGCGCGCTGGTCGTGGGCGCGGTGATCGGCGGCGCGATGTTCGGCGACAACCTGTCGGTGATCTCCGACACCACCATCGCCGCCACCCGCAGCCAGGGCTGCGAGATGCGCGACAAGTTCCGCGAGAACTTCAAGATCGCCTTGCCGGCAGCGCTTGCCACGGCGGTGCTGCTGGGGTTCCTCGGCGATGCCGCGCCGGTGGAGGCGCCGGACGCGGCATCGAAGTGGCTGGTGGTGCCGTACCTGGCAGTGCTGGTGCTGGCGCTCAGCGGGCTCAACGTGGTCGTGGTGCTTGGAATCGGCATCGCACTGGCCGGCGTGTTCGGCTTCGTGCTGTCGCCCGGCTACGACTGGCCGGCGTTTGCCGGCGACATCTACGGCGGCTACGAGAGCATGGTCGAGATCACCCTGCTGTCGCTGCTGATCGGGGGCCTGGCCGCGCTGGCCAGGGCCAGTGGCGGCCTGCAGTGGCTGGCCGACGCCATCGCCGGCTTCGCGCGCGGCCACACCGGCCGGCGCGCGGGCGAGTTCAGCATCGCCGCGCTGGCCGCGCTGGGGGATTTCTTCACCGCCAACAACACCGTGGCGATCCTGGTCGGCGGCGGCCTGGCCAAGGACATCGCCGTGCGCCACGGCATTTCCCCGAAGCGCTCTGCCAGCCTGCTCGACATCTTCGCCTGCGTGGTCCAGGGCGTGCTGCCCTACGGCGCGCAGATCCTGCTGGCCGGCTCGCTGGCCGCGGTATCGCCGCTGGCGCTGGCGGGCAAGGTCTACTACTGTTGGATCCTGGCTGCGGTGGCGGTGGGCTTCATGCTCTGGCCGGTGCGCCGGGCTTCCGCCGCCGTGCAGCCAGACGCAGCCTGAGCCTTTGCAGGAGCGGCCTCAGCCGCGAGCTTTTCGAACATCCGAGCGCGAACCCACCGCTTTGTAGGAGCGCACTCGGGCGCGATGGCTTTACCGGCAATGCCCATCGCGCCCAAGTGCGCTCCTACGGTGGCCCAGCGCGCATCACCCGAAAAAAAAAAGGCGCCGAAGCGCCTTTTTCTCGTTCGCAATCCGCGGCGTCAGCGCGACTGCAGCTTCGACAGCAGCCGCAGGAACTCGATGTACAGCCACACCAGCGTGATCATCAGGCCGAACGCGCCGTACCACTCCATGTACTTCGGCGCGCCGCGCTCGACGCCGGTCTCGATGAAGTCGAAGTCCAGCACCAGGTTCAGCGCCGCGATCGCGACCACGAACAGGCTGAAGCCGATGCCGACGATGCCGTTGCCGTGGATCATCGGGATCTCGACCCCGAAGAAGCCCAGCACGATCGTCGCCAGGTACACCAGCGCAATGCCGCCGGTGGCCGCGACCACGCCCATCTTGAAGTTCTCGGTCGCCTTGATCAGGCCCGAGCGGTAGGCCATCAGCAGCGCGAACAGCGTGCCGAAGGTCAGCAGCACCGCCTGGAACGCGATGCCGGGGTACCTGGCTTCGAAAACCGCCGAGATGCCGCCGAGGAAGAGGCCTTCCACCAGCGCGTACATGGGCGCGGTGACCGGCGCCCATTCCTTCTTGAAGATCGTGACCATCGCCAGGATGAAGCCGCCGATCAGGCCGCCCCACACGTACAGGCCGCCGGTCATGCCGTCGGGCGTGATCGCGACCTTGCTCCAGGCGAAGGCCGCGGTCATCACCGCCAGCACCAGCAGGATCGCGGTCTTGCCGACCGTGCCGTTCAGGGTCATCGCGCCGCCGGCGGCGCGCGAGACGACGGTGCCGCTGCCGAGGTCGAGGAAGGTGGAATCCTTCAGAGCCGGGTTGCCGCTACGCATGGGGTGTGTCCTCGCGAGGATGTGTCTGTCCAGAGCCAGATATGAGGATACAGGGCAAACGATTTCAAGGCCGCTGCAAGGTGAACGACTGCGCGGCGCCGAACCGGCTCGTTGGGTGGTGCGAAAGGGGGGACTCGAACCCCCACGCCTTGCGGCACCGGCACCTAAAGCCGGGGCGTCTACCAGTTCCGCCACTTTCGCGATATCCGCGCGCCAACGGCGCAGCGCGCATCTTACGCGTCGGGTCCGGGAGCGGCGCAAAAAGCTTGTACGGGCTCCGGTGGGTCGCCGTGCCCTGTCGGCCGGGAGCCGCTTTTCCCTCGGCAGGACATCCATGTCCTGACTCGGGCGCGCGCCATCCATGGCGCGCTTGTCGCGGCCCCCGGCCGCCAGGACACGGCTCACCCTGGCG
>DATCYC010000259.1:0-6128 GCA_036570525.1 Luteimonas sp. | reverse complement strand
TGGTCGCCTTCGTTGATCAGTCCCGATGCCTTACCACCGGCAGCTCGATGTAGCTGGCCGCGTCCGCCGAGTGATGCACGGCGTTGTCGGCCACCACTGCCTCGCTTTCGGTCTCGTTCGGGCCGCCGGTGTTGAGGTTGCGGGCGAACTTGGGGAAGTTCGAGCTGGTCACCTCGACCCTGATGCGATGCCCCTTGTCGAAGCGGATCGAGGTCGTGATCGGCGTGGGCTTGAGGGTGTACACCTGCCCCGCCTGCATCAGCCCCGGCTGCGTGTAGCTGTCGCGGTAGCGCGCGCGCAGCATCGTGTCGCCGATGATCCAGGCGGTGCCGTCCGGTGCCACGTCGACCAGCTTGACCGCGAAGTCCGTGTCGCGCGCGCTCGAGGAGACCTTGAGCACCGCGTCGACAAAGCCGCTGACCTCCATCGCTTCCTCCAGCGGCTCGCTGGTGTAGACCAGCACGTCGTGGCGCGATTCGATCTGTCGCTGGTCGAACGCGCCCGCGGTCACCAGGCCGCCGTTGCAGCAGTCGCCGCCGCCGATGGTCTGCACCGGGTTGGCCGGATCGTAGCGGTAACGGTCCTCCGGCTCTTCGCCGGTCGGCGCCTCGAACGACAGCACGCCGTCTCCGTACATCGAGTTGGCATGCCCGTCCGAGCGCAGGTACATGCGCACCGGCTGCGCGGCCTTCGGCGGCCACTGGCTGTCGGACTGCCAGCGATTCGCGCCCATGGTGAAGTAGCGCACGTGCGGCGTGCCGGAGGCGAACGCGGCCGGCTTGTCCTTGAGCCAGCGGTCGAAGAACGCCCAGATCTGCTCGTCCACCGGGAAGCTCGCGTCGCCCATCTCGCGGTCGCCGACCTTGTAGTCCTTGCGCAGTTGCGAGAACCGGCAGTGCGGGTTCGGGCCGATGACGACGTACTGGTTCGCGCTGGCTTCGCGGTCGGAGTTCACCGTGCTCGCGTGGTTGAACAGCGCCATGTTCGGGCCGATCGACACGTCGTACCAGCTGTTGAACCACAGCGCGGGCACGCCCCAGCCCATGGAGTCGTCGTACAGGCCACCGGTCTCCCACGCCGGGTCGCCGGGACCACGCGCGATCAGTTCCTCGAAGGTGCCGGGCGGCTCGTCCAGCGACGACAGCAGCTCGGCATACGGCAGGTGCCGGATATGCGAGGGCCAGTCGACCTCGGGCTTCTCGGCGCCCAGGTCGTTGTACATCGCCACGCGCGCGCGCATTTCGCCCTTGAGGTCCCGTGGCAGCTGCGCGCGCAGCGGATTGTCGACGCCGTACATCCACACCGCGAACAGCGTGCGCGGCACGCCGCCGGTGTAAAAATTGCCCTGCTCCCGGAAGCGACCGACCTTGCCGATGCCCGCGCCCGCCGCCATCGGCACCATCGCCGCGTGCGCCGGGTGGTCCATGCCCGCCAGCGCCAGCTGCCATTCGGCCGACGACGAGCAGCCCAGCGTGCCGACCTTGCCGTTCGACCACGGTTGCTCCGCGATCCAGCTCAGCGCGTCGTAGCCGTCGGTCTGCGGATAGCCGAGGATCTCGTAGTCGCCCTGGCTGAAGTAGCGGCCGCGCTCGTTCTGGACGATGAAGGCATAGCCGCGGCGCACCGCCTCGATCGCGTAGCGCGCGGTGCCGCCACGCACCTTGTGCTCGTTGTACGGCGTCTTCCACAGCACCGTCGGCAGCTTGCCGGTCGCGCCCTTGGGGCGCCAGATATTGGTCGACAGCCCGATGCCGTCGCGCATCGGCACCAGCACCGCCTTCTCCGAATCCGCGATCGCGGACAGCTCCTTGCGCAGCCCCTCGTCGCTGTACCGCGTCAGGTCCTGCGCGGAGGCGGCCGACGCGACCACCAGGGCCGCCATCAGCAAGATGGTGGAAAACGACTTCTTCATCACGCAGCTCCCCTGCAACGATCCCCTGTGTGTCGCATGCCCGGCGCCCGCCCACCCCTGCCGGAAGTCATGCCTGCGCGATTCAGTCGGCCAAACCGCGCAGCAGTTCATTGATCGAGGTCTTCGATCGCGTCCTCGCGTCGACCTGCTTGACGATCACCGCGCAGTACAGCGAATGCGAGCCGTCCTTCGATGGCAGCTGGCCGGACACCACCACGCTGTACGGCGGCACCGAACCGTAGCTCACCTCGCCGGTCGCGCGGTTGTAGATGCGCGTGCTCTGGCCGAGGAACACGCCCATGCCGACCACGCTGTGGTGGCCGACGACGAAACCTTCGACGACCTCCGAGCGCGCACCGATGAAGCAGTGGTCCTCGATGATCGTCGGCGCCGCCTGCAGCGGCTCCAGCACGCCGCCGACGCCCGCGCCGCCGGAGATGTGGCAGTGCTTGCCGACCTGCGCACAGGAGCCGATCGTGGCCCAGGTGTCGACCATCGTGCCCGCGCCGATGTGCGCGCCGATGTTGACGAACGACGGCATCAGCACCACGTCCTTGCCGATGAAGCTGCCGCGGCGCGCGATCACGCCCGGCACCACGCGCACACCGAGCTTGCGGAACGCGGCCTCGTCGAACTCCTCGAAGCGCAGCGGGATCTTGTCCCAGAACGGCGACGGATAGCTTTCCACCAGCTCCATGTCCTGCACGCGGAAGTACAGCAGAACGGCCTTCTTGAGCCACTCGTTGACGATCCAGCCGCCCTTGCCGTCGGGCTCGGCCACGCGCAGGTCGCCGGCTTCCATGCGTTCGATCACGCGCTCGACCACCGGCCGCGTCGAACCCTCCATTTCCTCGGGCGTGAGCGTGGTGCGACGCTCCCAGGCGCTGTCGACCATGAACTTCAGTTCGTCCGATTCCGGCGGCGCGGGCGCGGCCTTCTTCTTCGCCACTTTCTTCGTGGCCTTGTCCTTGCCGGACTTCGACGTGGTCATCGTTTCGCTTCTCCATCGATGCGCGACAGCAGCGCGTCGCGCAGGGCGTCGCGGCTGTCCTGGTCCAATGCGGTGTTGTCGGGTTCGCTGATGCGGAACACGTCCTCGGCGCGCTCGCCGAAGGTGGCGATGCGCGCGTCGTGCACGCGCAGGCGGCGCTTGCGCAGCACGTGCGCGATGTCGGCCAGCAGGCCCGGACGGTCGGTGCAGACCAGGCTGAGCACGGTCTGCCCGCTCTCGGCGCCGTCGTCGAACTGGATGCGCGGGACGATGCGGAAGTGGCGCAGGTGGCGCGGCTGGGTGCGCCGCGCCGGGTGGATGCGCTCGAGCGGGCCTGACAGCGCCTCGGTGAGCCGGCGTTCGATCGCGGCGACCGACGTCGGCTGGCGCGTGTCGCCGGGCAGCACCTGGAAGCTGTCGAAGATCGTCCCGCCGGGGCCGTCGAGTGCGCGCGCCTGCTGGATCTGCACGCCCAGCCGGTCGAGGCTGATCACGATCGCGGCGAACAGCCCGTCGCGGTCGGGCGAATGCACGAACACTTCCAGCGCGTGGTCGCCTGCATCCAGCGAGCGCACCGCGACCACGACGTCGCCCGGCTTGCTGTCGCGCAGCGCCAGCGCCTGCCACGCGACCTGGTCGGGCCGCGCGCGCAGGAAGCTGTACTCGGGAAAGCGCAGGAACAGCGTGCTGGCCTCTTCGTCGTCGATGTCGCGCGCCGACAGCAGCCTGCGCACCGCCGCGCGCGTCTCGGCGATGTGCTCGATCGCGGCGACCGGATGCTCCACGCCCTGCCGCAGCGCCAGCCGCGTGGACGTGCGCAGGTCGGCGAGCAGGCGCTCCTTCCACGCGTTCCACAGCTTCGGCGAAGTGCCGGCGATGTCGGCGCAGGTCAGCAGGTAGAGGTAGTCCAGGCGCTCCCGGTCGGCGACCTGGGTGGCGAAGCGGTGGATCACGTGCGGGTCGGAGATGTCCTGCTTCTGCGCGGTGATCGACATCAGCAGGTGCTTGCGCACCAGCCAGACGACCAGCGCGGTGTCGGCGGCCGGCAGCGCGTGCGCGGCGCAGAACGCCTGCGCGTCCTCGGCGCCGACTTCCGAATGGTCGCCGCCGCGGCCCTTGGCGATGTCGTGGAACAGGCCGGCCAGCAGCAGCAGTTCGGGCTTGCGCAGCGTCGGCCACACCTCGCGCGCGGTGGCGAACCGGTCGTCTTCGGGCGCGGCTTGCCCGAACGAAGCCAGGTTGCGCAGCACCGCCAGCGTGTGCTGGTCGACGGTGTAGACGTGGAACAGGTCGAACTGCATGCGCCCGGAGACCTGCGCGAACGCGGGGATCCAGCGCCCCAGCACGCCCAGCCGCGCCATGCGCTCGAGCGTGGGCACCGGCCGCTCGCCGCGCAGCAGGGCCATGAAGCGCTCGCGCCGCGCCGGCGTGGCCGCGGCGTAGCCGGGCACCACGTCCAGCGCCTCGGCCAGCGCGCGCGCGGTCTGCGAGTGCAGGCCGCGGGCATCACGCCGCGAAGCCCAGGTGGCGAACAGTTCGAACACCTGCGCCGCATCGCCGTGCGGCCAGTCCGGGTCGCGCGCGGCCAGGTAGCCGCGGCGCAGTTCGAAGCGCGCATCCAGCGGCTCGGGCGTGGCGGTGCCGTCGAAGTGCTCCTCGAAACGCTGCAGCAGGCGGTCGTTGACCCGGCGCACGATCGCCGCGGCCCGGTAGAAGACCTGCATCATCTGCTCGACGCCGAGGTTGCGGTCGTCGTCGGCGTAGCCCAGGCGCGCGGCCAGCGTCTTCTGGTAGTCGAAGCGCAGGCGTTCTTCGTGGCGGCCGGCGACCAGGTGCAGGCCGAAGCGCAGGCGGCCGAGCGCTTCCTGCTCGCGCTCGAGCGCCGCGGCTTCGTCGGCGCCGACGTGGCCGAGCCCAACCAGTGCATCGAGGTCGCGCGCGCCGAAGCTGCGCAGCGCCATCCAGCCCAGCGTGTGCAGGTCGCGCAGCCCGCCGGGGCCGTCCTTGAGGTTGGGCTCGAGGTTGTCGGAGGTGTCGCCGAAGCGTTCGTGCCGCTCGCGCTGCTCTTCCGCCTTGGCAAGGAAGTAGTCGCGCGCGGGCCAGACCTTGTCCGGCGCGATCGAAGCGGCCAGCGCACTGCGGTCGGCGATGTCGGCGACCAGCGGGCGGGATTCGAGCAGCGCCGTCAGCACGGTCGGATCCGCGGCGGCCTGGGTGCACTGCGCGGGCGAGCGCACCGCGTGGCTGGCCTCCAGGCCGATGTCCCACAGCAGCGCGAAGAAGCAGGCCAGCGCATCGCGGCGGGCATGCTGTTCGGCTTCGGCGGCCAGCACCAGCAGGTCGATGTCCGAATGCGGGAACAGCTCGCCGCGACCGTAGCCGCCGACGGCGAACAGGGCCAGCCGCGCGTCGCCGGGAACGCAGCGCGCCCAGGCGTCGCGGATCAGGGCGTCGACGGCGCGCGCACGGTCTGCGACGAGGCGCTCGACCGCTTCGCCGCGGTCGAAGCGCACCGCCAGCGCGGCATCGGTACGGGCAAGCGCGTCGCGCGCAGCCTGCAGCCAGGCCGTCTCGTCGTCCGCGCCTGCAGGGGTCGCCGCGTCGAAAGGTGCGGCGTCGCTCACGTCAACCGCCGACGTCGTCGCCCGGCCCGAGCGTGAGCACGTCCACGCCGGTCTCGGTCACGGCGATCATGTGTTCCCACTGCGCCGACAGCCTGCGGTCCTTGGTGACCACAGTCCAGCCGTCGGGCAGCACCTTGGCGTGGCGCTTGCCCTCGTTGATCATCGGTTCGATGGTGAAGGTCATGCCCTGCTGCAGCACCAGGCCCTCGCCCGGCCGGCCGTAGTGCAGCACCTGCGGCTCGTCGTGGTAGACCTTGCCGATGCCGTGGCCGCAGTACTCGCGCACCACCGAGAAGCGCTCGCCCTCGGCGTACTGCTGGATCGCGTGGCCGACGTCGCCCAGGGTCGCGCCCGGCTTCACCGCGCGGATCCCGCGCCACATCGCCTCGTACGTGGCATCGACCAGCCGCCGCGCCATCACCGACGGCTCGCCGGCGTAGTACATGCGGCTGGTGTCGCCGTGCCAGCCGTCCTTGATGACGGTGACGTCGATGTTCAGGATGTCGCCGTCCTTGAGCACCTTCGCTTCGTTCGGGATGCCGTGGCAGACGACGTTGTTGACCGAGATGCAGGTGGCCTTGGGGTAACCGCGGTAGCCGAC
>DATCYC010000258.1:0-4978 GCA_036570525.1 Luteimonas sp. | reverse complement strand
TGCCGAACGGCTGCTGCGCATGGTCGACGACGCCGGCGCCGATCCGCGCCGGCTGCGGATCGAGATCACCGAGGTCGCGCTGCTCGAAGACGCGCCGCGCATCCTGCGCATGCTCAACGTGCTGCGCGACCGCGGCGTGCTTGCGCTGCTGGACGACTTCGGCACCGGGTTCTCGGCGCTGTCGTACCTGCACCGGTTCCCGATCCAGGCGTTGAAGATCGACCAGAGCTTCGTCGCCGGGCTCGGCGGCGAAATGCACGCCGAGAGCCTGGCGCTGGTGCGCGCGATCCTCGCGCTGGCCGGTACCCTGGGCATCGATGCGATCGGCGAGGGCGTCGAAACCCGTGAACAGCGCGACATCCTGCGCCAGCTCGGCTGCGAATTCGGGCAGGGTTATCTCTACGGACGGCCGTCGCCGGAGCTGCCGGTCGGCGACGCGTAGGACGGTTGGCCCCTCTCCCGCTGCACCGTAGGTCGGGGCTACGCCCCCGACGCGCTTTTTGCGCCGCGGCCGCGGGCCCGTCGCAGGGCGGGTCTTGATCCGACCATTGTTCCGCCAGGATCAAAAGCTTTCGCGCCGTGACGGCGCGAGCCACCTTTCTTTGCTTGTGCAAAGAAACCTGGCGCAAAGAAAGCACACCCCGCCTTCGCGCCCGGTGCTTTGCACCGGGTTCGCGGAGCCGGCGGGATTTTCCGAGGGGGCATCCTGCCCCCGCGGAAAACGCCGCACATCCATGTGCGGCGCCCCTGCGGGGTCCTGTCCGCCGCCTCCGCCGCTACGGAGGGGCCCCGGAGATCAAGATCAAGACAGCAACAGCAACAGAACAACGTCAACAGCGCGGTAGGTCGGGGTTACATCCCCGACATGCTCTTCGAGCCTAATCCGACACTACCGCTCCGCGGCCGTGGCCATCCACCAGCACCTGCGCGGTCTCGACCAGGCCGACGAACTCCGCCCGCTGCGGGTCGCCCGCGTCCGCCAGTTCTGCGCTGCGCAGGATGTCGTCCCAGCTCCAGTCGCCGATGCGGCTGCCGCCACGCAGGGCGTCGGCGTAGGCGGCCACCGTCGCGGCGAAGCGCAGGGTGTCGCTGGGCGCCGTGCGCAGCGACGAGCGCGCGATCGGGGTGGTGATCAGGCGGCTGTCGTCCTCGCCCGGGCGCTTGTAGCGCAGGCGCAGGTGCGCGACCTCGTCCGTGCGCGCGTCGGGCGGCGATGCGGCGTCGCCGTAGCGCAGCGGCGACAGCTGTTCGGCGCCCGAACCGACCGGCGTGATCTCGTACAGCGCGGTGACTTCGTGCCCGGCGCCGATGTCGCCCGCGTCGACCTTGTCGTTGCTGAAGTCCTCGTTGCGCAGCACCCGGTTCTCGTAGCCGATCAGCCGGTACTCGGCGACCACGGCGGGATTGAACTCGACCTGGATCTTCACGTCGCGTGCGATGGTCAGCAGGGTCGAGCCCATCTGCTGCACCAGCACCTTGCGCGCCTCGGTGAGGCTGTCGATGTAGGCGTGGTTGCCGTCGCCGATGTCGGCCAGCTGCTCGGCCAGCGCATCGTTGTAGTTGCCGCGGCCGAAGCCGAGCGTGGTCAGGGCGATGCCGGCCTTGCGCTGGTCGGCGACCAGCGTCTCCAGTGCGCCCTGGTCGACGGTGCCGACGTTGAAGTCGCCGTCGGTGGCCAGGATCACGCGGTTGACGCCACCCTCGACGTAGCCCTGTTTCGCCATCGCGTAGGCCAGCCGGATGCCGTCGCCGCCGTTGGTGCTGCCGCCGGCCTGGAGCCGGTCGAGCGCGGCCAGGATCTCGCCGCCGCGATCGCCCGGTGTCGGCGGCAGCACCAGCCCGGCCGAGCCGGCGTAGACCACGATTGACACATGGTCCTGTGGACGCAGCTGGTTGACCAGCTGCTTCATCGACTGCCTGAGCAGAGGCAGCTTGTCCGGGCTGTTCATCGAGCCGGACGTGTCGAGCAGCAGCACCAGGTTGGCCGGCGGCAGCGTCGCGTTTGGCACGTCATAGCCCTTGATGCCGATCATCAGCAGCTGGCGCTTGCCGTTCCACGGCGCGGGCGCCAGTTCGGTGGTCACGCGGAACGGCACGTCCAGTGAAGCAGGTGCAGGGTGGCCGTAGCGGAAGTAGTTGATCATCTCCTCCGCGCGCACCGCGTCGGCCGGCGGCCGCACGCCGTCGTGCAGCATCCGGCGCACGTTGGCGTAGCTGCCGGTGTCGACGTCGATGGAGAAGGTGGACACCGGCTGCTCGCTGGTGCGGTGCACGGGGTTGTCCTCGTGCGCGGCGTAGTTTTCGGTGTTGGCCGGCTGCCATTGGCCCTGGGGTACAACCATGGCGCTGAAGGGAGCGGGCGGCGGCGCGAACGCCACGGCCTGCCGGCGGGAGCCGGTCACGGAGACCTTGTCCAGCGTGGCGTCCGACGCGATTTCGGCCGCGACAAGCGGCGACGGGGCGGCGGTTGCGGGCTGCGACGACACCTGTTCGTCGCCGACGGTGCTGCAGGCGGACAGGGCGAGGATGCAGAGCAGGGCGCTGGCGAGTGCATGGCGTTGCATGGGTGTCTCCCGTGGTGGTCGGGTTGGAGAACGGCCCGGCCGCGGCAATGGGGTTACGGAGAGTACGCAAGCTGCGCCGGGCGCCGTTCGCCCGGGAAGGTGGCGTGGCGTACGATGCGGCGCGATGGGGAGCGGGGACGGCGCAATGGCAAAGCGGGCAGGAGGTGCGGTAGCGGTCGCACGGGGGCAGGGCGGCCTGGCGGCGGGCCTGCCGAAGGTCTTCATCTATCCGTTCTTCCTCTTCCACATGCTGATGTTCGGCATCTCCGGCTTCGTGCTCGCCTACGGCGCGGACGGCGACGTCGCGTTCCTGTACATGCACGGCGGGATCGCGATCGTCGTCTACCTGGTCTTCTACTTCGCGATCTTCGGCCGCGAGCAGGTCAAGTGGATGTTCATCAACGCCGGGCTCGGGATCCTGGGCATCTACAGCCAGATCGGCTGGATCCTGGGACTGTTCGGCCGCAACGCCGACGACTACCCGGCGTACGTGCACGTCGTCCCGGTGCTCTATTACGTGCTGTACACGTTCCTGCTCAGGCAGCTGCTGCTCGACGTCACGCGCTCGCGCGACAACCCGGGGCGCCGGCGGCTGGTCGAAGCGGCCTACGTCGCGGTTTCGCTGGGGATCTACGGGCTCACGCTATGGCTGCGCTGAGCGCGCGCGACGCGGTCAGGGATCGCGGATGACCAGCAGCCGCTGCTCGGTCATGTCCTCGATCGCGTAGCGCACGCCTTCGCGGCCGAGGCCCGAGTCCTTGATGCCGCCGTAGGGCATGTTGTCGACGCGGAAGCTGGGGACGTCGCCGACGACCACGCCGCCGACCTCGAGCCGGTCCCAGGCCCGCATCGCGTGCGCCAGCCGGCCGGTGAACACGCCCGCCTGCAGTCCGAAGTCGCTGTCGTTGACGCGCGCCAGGGCATCGTCGAAGTCATCGAACGACTCCATGCCGGCAACCGGGCCGAAGGCTTCCTTGCGGTACAGGTCCGCGTCGTGCGGCACGTTCTCCAGCAGCGTCGCCGGCAGCATGTTGCCCTCGCGCGCGCCGCCGGCGAGCAATGTCGCGCCGCCCTTCCTCGCGGCCTTGATCCATGACTCCACGCGCTTGGCCGCGTCCTCGTCGATCATCGGGCCGACGAAGGTCTTCTCCTTGCGCGGGTCGCCCATCACCAGCTTCGCCACCGCGGTCTTGAGCTTGCGCCGCAGCCTTTCGTACACGCCCGCGTGGGCGAAGATCCGCTGCACGCCGATGCAGCTCTGCCCGGATTGGTAGTAGGCGCCGAACACGATGCGCTCGACCACCGCGTCGAGGTCGAGCCCCGGCTCGTCGTCGACGATGCAGGCCGCGTTGCCGCCCAGCTCCAGCACCACCTTCTTCTTGCCGGCGCGAGCCTTCAGGTCCCAGCCGACCAGGCCGCCGGTGAAACTGAGCAGCCGGATGCGCTCGTCCTCGACCAGCAGGCCGGCGTCGTCGTTGCTGCAGGGCAGGATCGAGAACGCGCCCTTGGGCAGGTCGGTTTCGGCGAGCACCGCGCCGATGATCAGCGCGCCGACCGGTGTCTTCGCAGCGGGCTTGAGCACGAACGGGCAGCCGGCCGCGATCGCCGGTGCCACCTTGTGCGCGACCAGGTTGAGCGGGAAGTTGAATGGCGTTATGAACGCACACGGCCCGATGGGCACGCGCTTGGCCATGCCGCGATAGCCGCGGGTGCGCCTGGAGATTTCCATGTCGATCACTTCGCCTCCCAGGCGCGTGGCTTCGCCGGCGGCGATGCGGAAGGTGTCGATCAGCCGCGTGACCTCGCCGCGCGCGTCGCGGATCGGTTTGCCGGCTTCGATGCACAGCGCCAGCGCCAGCTCCTCGTGGCGCTCGGTGAAGCGCGCGACGCTGTGTTCGAGCACGTCGCGCCGAGCATCGTGCGGGAACGCCGCCATCGCCGGCGCCGCCTTCGCCGCCGCCGCGATCGCCTTGCGCACCGCCGCCGTGTCCGCGAACGCAACCCGCGTCGCGCGCTTGCCGGAGTACTTGTCCAGTACTTCGAGATCGGTGTTGGCGGCGATCGCCTTGCCGGCGATGTAGTAGGGATAGGACTTGTCGAGCATCGCGGTCTCCTTTGCCCCCAGCATCCCGCGCGCGGCGTTAACGCGCCGTGGCAACAACAGCGATGCCCTTGCAGGAGCGGCTGAAGCCGCTCCTGCAAGGGCATCACGAGGCTTCGTCGCCTTCGACGCGTACCCGCAGCGTGCCATCGGCCAACCGCGCATCCAGTCGGTCCCCGGCCTGCGCATCGCCGACCACGCGCACCACGCGCCCGTCCTCGTGCTGCACGATCGCGTAGCCGCGCGCCACCGTGGCCAGCGGGCTGACCGCTTCCAGCGAGCGCGCCAGCCCGCGCAGGCGCAGCGCCTCGCG
>DATCYC010000257.1:0-5753 GCA_036570525.1 Luteimonas sp. | reverse complement strand
TGGTTGTCGAGCCGGTAGCCGGTGTAGCGCCACGCCAGGGTCGGGGTGACGAACCAGCTCGCGCCGCCCAGCGGCATGCTCACGTAGGGCTTGAGGTCGAGGCGGGTGCCGCCGGGGCGCGCCTGGCCGTCGATGTGCTGGAAGCGCGCGGCCTCGGTGTTGACGCCGGCGGTGAACCAGCGGCCGAACGACTGCTCCCAGTTGAAGTACGCGCGCGGCAGCCGGTAGTAGGGCAGGCGCAGCTCGGACAGCGTGTAGTCGGCCAGCTGGTAGTAGTCGGCCATCAGGCCGGCGTCCCAGTGGCGGCCGCGGCCGTAGACGCCCAGGTCGCTGTTGACGCGATAGCTGGAGATCGAATCGAGGTTGTTGTTGAAGTCCTCGATGTAGCGCGGGTCGCTGATCCAGTTGATGTTGGCGCGTGCCTGCCAGGTCCGGTTGATGTTCTGCCGGCCGAGGAAGCTGAAGCGCCCGCGGTCGTCCTTGCGGCGGTTCTCCAGCGGATAGCCTTCCTCGATGAACTCGGCCAGCTCCTCGTCGCGGTCACGGCTGGTCAGGTCGTCCGAGGGCAGGTAGCCGAAATCGAACTCGCCGCGGCCGGTTGGAGTCAGGTAGCGGAACTCGGTGTTCAGCATCAGCCCGCGCTTGGTCATGAGCCTGGGTTCCAGGGTCATGTCGTAGTTCGGCGCGAGGTTGATGTAGATCGGCTGGCGCCAGTCGAAGCCGTTGCGGCTGGACTGGCCGATGTTCGGGTAGAGCAGGCCGGTCACGCGCCGGTCGTCGATCGGGAACTTGAACCACGGTACGTACAGCACCGGCACCTTGCCCACGCGGATGGTCGCATTGCGCGCGGTGCCGAAGCCCGAGTCGGTGTCGATGTCGATCCGGGCGGCACGCAGCTCCCAGTGGCGGTCGTCGGGCGGGCAGGTCGAATAGGTCGACCCCATCAGCGCGCCCTGGGTGCCTTCCATGCGGATGCTGTCGGCGCCGCCGTTGCCGCGCCGTTCGATGAGCTGGTAGCGGACATCGTTGATCTGGTGGGTGTCGCGGGTCTGGTCGCCGTGCGCGCTCTCGGCGACCATGCGCATGCTCGAATCCTGGTAGCGCACGTTGCCGTCGGCGGTGTAGGTGCTGTTCTCCGAATCGAAGCGCAGGCTGTCGGCATGCAGGAACTGGTCGCCGCGCTGGAGGGTCACGTTGCCCTTGCAGACCACCGTGCCACCCATCACGCCCTCGGTGCTGTCGCAGGCAAGATCGGTGTTCTGCAAGCCGCGCTCTTCCGGGGCGCTGGTCGAGACCGGCGCATCGGCGAACACCGGCACCGCATCCCCGACCGGGCACAGCGACCAGTCCAGCGGACGGTCGTCGGCGGCGTGGGCGGTCAGGCAGATGGCGATGCACAGCGGCAACGGCAGCAAGCGGGAAACAGGGCGCACGCGGGCATCCGTTTGGCGAAGAGCGGCCGCTAGCTTGCCGCATCGCATGTGCAGCGGCAATGCAGCCGCCGGCGCGCCTTCAGCCGGCGGCATGTTGCCCGTCCGATCCTCGAGCCACGCGAGGGAAATCGCCGCAACCATGGAACGGAAGCTGAACGAGTCACCCGGACGACCGCGCGGGCAAGCGAGCGCGCGGCGATGCAGTGAGTCGTCCCGGGTTTCGTCCGGACCGGCGTGACGCCGATTCCCCGACCATCCTCCTGTTTGCCTCGCGGTGACACGGCCCGTAGCATTCGGCGAGTTGCCACTGCCGGATCGGGAGAGCCGTCTGATGCGATACGCGCCCGGGCTATGCGCGGCCTTCTTCATCGCGCTGTGCGCGGCGTCGACCGCCGCCGCGACGGAGCTGCTGATCACCGACGCCAGGGTCTATCCGGCGCCCGGCGTGGCGCCGATCGAGAATGGCGCGGTGCTGGTTCGCGACGACCGGATCGTCGCGGTCGGGCCGGCGTCGGAAATCGGTGCCGGTGAAGACGCCGTCGTGATCGACGCCGACGGTGGCGCGGTGCTGGCCGGCTTCTGGAACAGCCACGTGCATTTCACCGAGCCCAAGTGGGCCGGCGCCGCCGATCTGCCGGCACCGCGCCTGCAGTCGCAGTTGCGGGAGATGCTGGTCCGGTACGGCTTCACCAGTGTCGTCGACACCGGCTCCGACCCGCGCGACACCGGCCCGCTGCGCGCGCGGATCGAATCGGGTGAAATCGCCGGGCCGCGCATCATCACCGCCATGTCGCCGCTGTTCCCGCCCGACGGCGTGCCGTACTACGTCCGCGAGGCGCTGCCGCCGGAGTTCCTGTCGCTGCTGTCGCAGCCGGCCACGGCCGACGAGGCGGTCGCGATCGTGCGCGCGAACCTTGCCGGCGACGGCGACGTGGTGAAGCTGTTCACCGGCTCGTGGGTGAAGGAGGGCGGGTCGGCCAAGCCGATGCCGGTGGACATCGCGACCGCGGCGGTCGAGGAGGCGCATCGCCACGGCGCGCTGGTGTTCACCCATCCGTCCGACGTGCGCGGGCTGGAAGTGGCGCTGGCAGCGGGCGTCGACGTGCTGGCGCACTCGGTCGAGGCGCTGGACGGCTTCGAGCCCTCGCATCTGCAGCGGATGCGCGAGCGCGGCATGGCCATGGTGCCCACGCTCCAGCTGTTCAGCGTCAATCCGGAACCCAAGCTGGATGCCATCCTGCGCGAAGTCGGCGACTACCAGCGGCTGGGCGGCGAAATCTGGTTCGGCACCGACGTGGGTTACATCGACGACTACGATCCCGCACTCGAGTTCGCATTGCTGCGGCGCGCGGGCCTGTCGTTCGACCAGATCCTCGCTGCACTGACCACGGCGCCGGCGAGCCGGTTGCCGGGCGGTGATGCGCGCGGCCGGGTGGAGAGCGGCATGATTGCCGACCTGGTGGTGCTCGGGGGCGACCCGGCGCGGGACCCGGAAGCGTGGACGCAGGTGCGTTACGTGTTCCGGGACGGCCGGAGGGTCTTCGAGGCGGCGACTTCGCAGGCGCGCTGAGCGCCGCGCCTCAGCCGGCAGGGCCGGCCAACGCCCGCACGTGGGCAAGGCTGCACTCGCGCAGCGCCTGCAGGTCGTAGCCGCCTTCGAGCGTCGACACGAGCCTTCCCTGCGCATGGCGCCCGGCCAGCCGGCGCAGTTCGCCGGTGAGCCAGGCGTAGTCGTCGGCGTCGAGCTGCAGCTGCGCCAGCGGGTCGCGCCAGTGCGCGTCGAAGCCGGCGGAGACCAGCAGCAACTGTGGCCGGAAGGCGTCGATCGCCGGCAGCAAGCGGTCTTCCCAGACTGCCCGGAAGCCGCGGCTGCCGGTGCCAGGCGGCAGCGGGGCGTTGAAGATGTTGCCGGCGCCGCGCTCGTGCCGGTGCCCGGTGTCCGGGTACAGCGGCACCTGGTGCGAGCTCAGGTACTGCACGCGCGGTTCGTCTTCGAAGATCGCCTGGGTGCCGTTGCCGTGGTGCACGTCGAAGTCGGCGATCGCCACCCGCGCCAGCCCGTGGCGCTCCAGCGCGTGGGCCGCGGCGACGGCGACGTTGTTGAACAGGCAGAAGCCCATGGCCGCGTGCGCGGTGGCGTGGTGCCCGGGTGGGCGGACCGCGCAGAACGCGCTGCTGGCCTCGTCCTCCATCACCGCATCGACGGCCGCCACGCCCGCGCCGGCCGCGCGCAGCGCCGCTTCGGCCGACTGCGGCGACAACATCGTGTCCGCGTCCAGTTCGACTGGTTGGGCGGATCGCGTCTCCAGCACCGCTTCGAGCAGTGAGGCATCGTGCACGCGCAGCAGCTGTCCGCGCGTGGCGCGCGGCGCTTCGCGCCAGTCGATGTCGTCGGCAACACCTGTGCGCAGCGCGTCGATCACCGCGCCCAGCCGCTGCGGCCGTTCGAAATGGCCGGCGCCGGTGTCGTGTTCGAGGCAGGCGGAGTGGGTGAAGACCGGCAGGCTCATGTCCAGGTCCGGTCGCGCATGCTCAGGGCTTGCGGCGCTCGTGTTGCCAGATCACCTCGCCGTGGCCGCTGGCGCGCGCGAGCACGCGGGCGAGCACGAACAGCAGGTCGGACAGGCGGTTGAGGTAGCGGATCGGCTGCGGCCGCACCGTCTCCTGGCGCGACAGGGCGACGGTTTCGCGCTCGGCGCGCCGCACCACGGTGCGCGCGATGTGGCAGCGCGCCGCGGCGTCGCCGCCGCCGGGCAAGATGAATTCCTTCAGCGGCGGCAGCGCCTCGTTGTAGTGGTCCAGGTGCTGCTCGAGGCGGTCGACGTCCGCGTCCTCGATCGCCGCGTGGCCGGGGATGCACAGCTCGCCGCCCAGGTCGAACAGCTGGTGCTGGACGGTGGTCAGCAGGTCGCGGACGTCGTCCGGCACGTCCGCGGCCAGCAGCAGGCCGATGGTGGAGTTGGCTTCGTCGACGGTGCCGTATGCGGTCACCCGCGCCGAATCCTTCGCCACCCGGCTGCCGTCGCCCAGCCCCGTCGTGCCGTCGTCGCCGGTGCGGGTATAGATCTTCGACAGGCGATTGCCCATGGCCGGCGGTCAGTGCGTCTTCTGGTTGCGCGCGACCGGGTGGGCATGCGCGGCGACCTGCTCGCTCACCACCTGGGCGATGGCGGCCACGGCGACGAACATCGCGGTCGCGCGCAGGTAGGGCACGAACCAGTCGCCGTAGTTCTTCGCCCAGCCGGCGAAGGTCGGTTCGGCGACGCTGTCGCTGAGCCAGTAGAAGCCACCCTGCGCGAACAGGTGGCACAGCGCGGTGGCCACGACCACGCCGGCGGCCAGGCGGCCGAGCGCCGGAACGCTGGCGCCGGTGTAATTGCGGCGCAGCCACAGGCCGCCCGTCCACATCGCCAGGTGCGCCGGCACCAGCATCCAGTAGCCCGGCGAGACGCAGTAGTGGCTCCAGAAACTCATGCCCTGGCCGGTGATGACGGCCCAGTCGATCCCCACTGCCAGCACCATCAGCAGCCCGAACGCCCAGCGCGACCAGTTGCGCAGGTAGAAGCCGCCGATGAAGAACACCGCCCACGACGCATCCGGCACCGGCGTGAAGTGGGTGAAGACGTGCGTCCGCGTCGCCGCCATCAGCAGTACGAGCAGGGACAGGACGATGACGCGTTGCAGGTTGGTGTTCATGAGGCGGGCAGCTCCGGGCGACGTGCGGACAGCGGCCATTCTAGCGAACTGGCCGCGACAGGGTTTGAGCGTGTCATCCGCTCTATCATGGCGCCATGAAGGCAGGACATGACGTGGTGATCGTCGGCGGCGGCCTGGTCGGGGCCAGCCTGGCGATCGCGCTGGACCGGCTCGGCCTCGACGTCGGGATGGTCGAGGCGACCCCGCCGGGGACGCTGCCGGCGGTCTTCGACGAGCGTAACCTGAGCTTCGCCGACGCGACGATCAACGCGCTGGAAGCGCTGGGCGTGATGTCGAAGCTGCGCGCGCCCACCGGCGCCATCACCCGCATCCACGTCAGCCGCCGCGGCGATTTCGGCCGTGCCAGCCTGGTGGCGGCGGACTACGGGCGCGAGGCGTTCGGCCGGGTGGTGGTGGCGCGCGACTTCGGGCAGGCGCTCGAAGCAAGGCTGGGCGAACTGTCCCGGCTGACACGCTACCGCCCGGCGCGCTTCGTCGGCCTGGGCGAGGGCGGCGACGAGGCGCGCGTGGTCCGCATCGCCAACGGCGATGGCGAGCACGAACTGCGCACGCGGCTGCTGGTCGCCGCCGACGGCACCCGCCGCGGCGTGCGCGGCGCGCTCG
>DATCYC010000256.1:0-1595 GCA_036570525.1 Luteimonas sp. | reverse complement strand
GACCTATGCCGGCTACCTGCAACTCGACCGCCTGCTGTCTGCCCAGGTCCCTCTGTCGGACCCGCCGCACCACGACGAGATGCTGTTCATCATCCAGCACCAGACCTCGGAGCTGTGGCTGAAGCTGCTGATCCACGAACTCTCGGCCGCCGTGGCCCACCTGCGCGGCGATCGCGTGTGGCAGTTCGGCAAGGTCGTTGCGCGCTGCAAGCGGGTGCTCGACCAGCTCACCGCGCAGTGGTCGGTGCTGGAGACACTGACGCCCTCGGAGTACATGGAGTTCCGCGACATCCTCGGCCCTTCGTCGGGATTCCAGTCGCTGCAGTACCGCACGGTCGAGTTCCTGATGGGCAACAAGAACGCGGCGATGCTCAAGGTGTTCGCGCACGACGCGGAAGGAGCCGCCGGGCTGCGCGCGGTGCTCGAGGCGCCGACGCTTTACGACGAATTCCTGCGCTACCTGGCGCGCTGGGGCCACGCGGTCCCGGCCGAGCACCTGGAGCGCGACTGGTCGAAGCCGCACGTCTCCGACCCGGCGCTGGTGCAGGTGTTCGAGCGCATCTACGAGGACACCGCCACCCATTGGCGCGAGTACGCGCTGTGCGAGGACCTGGTGGACCTGGAAAGCCAGTTCCAGACGTGGCGCTTCCGCCACATGCGCACGGTGATGCGGATCATCGGCTTCCGCCCCGGCACCGGCGGTTCCAGCGGCGTGGGCTTCCTGAAGCAGGCGCTGGACCTGACCTTCTTCCCCGAATTGTTCGAAGTCCGGACCGTGGTCGGACCTACCGGGTAATCCCAGGGGCATATGCGGGCTTCGGAAGTAGCGTCGTCCCGGCCGACAGGACACGGCGTCCCGCCGGAGCCTGTGCTTTGATCTGGCTGGCATCCCCGTAGAATTGCTGCATTGCAACAAGCGCCTGTTCATTTGACGCGCTCGCGACCCAGCGGGTAAACCTCTCCCCCTTCATCCGCGCCGTCACCGGGCGGTCACTATTTTCCAGAACCAATCAGGGGAGATCCGACCCGTGGTAACCACACCAGCTCCGGCCGGAAACGAAAAGACGTTTCTCGGCCACCCGCGTGGCCTTTACATGCTGTTCTTCGCCGAGATGTGGGAGCGCTTCTCCTATTACGGCATGCGCGCGCTGCTGGTGCTGTACCTGACCAAGCACTGGCTGTTTTCCGACGGTGATGCCTCGATGGTGTACGGCGCCTACACCGCGCTGGTCTACATCACCCCGGTGATCGGCGGCTACATCGCCGACAAATACCTGGGCCAGCGCAAGGCGGTGGCCTACGGCGCCATCCTGCTGTGCATCGGCCATTTCATGATGGGCATCGAAGGCAGTGGCGGCGGCGACAGCCCGGCGATGAACGCGTTCTGGCTGGCACTGGCGTTCATCATCGTCGGCACCGGCTTCCTCAAGGCCAACATCTCGGTGATGGTCGGCCAGCTGTACCCGCGCACCGACGTGCGCCGCGACGGCGCGTACACGATCTTCTACATGGGCATCAACCTGGGCGCGGCCCTGGGTTCGCTGCTGTGCGGCTACCTGGGCGAGGTCTACGGCTGGAAGTACGGCTTCGGCGCC
>DATCYC010000255.1:0-3316 GCA_036570525.1 Luteimonas sp. | reverse complement strand
CGCAGCCGCCGACCTGCCCTTGCTGCGCCATTCCCCGTCAGTGCGGGGACCTGTCCGGCAGGCTCGCCTCCATCAGGTCGATGACGTGGAACAAACCATCCCTGATTCCGCACTTATGCTTCGCGCTTGCGGGCCCATCTTTTCCTTGCAGCGACGGCCGCCCAGGCACCCCGCCAGGGCCCGTCGCACGGAAATCGCCTCCCTCCCCCTCGTGCGATGTCCGCTGCAGGAGTCCAGAACAATGAGCAAGAACAAGATGCTGTCCCGAGCCCTGTTTGCCGCCCTGGTCGGCGCCGCCACCTTCGGCGCGCAGGCGGCCGAAGAACCCGGCTTCTACCTTGGCGCCGGTGCCGGCCAGTCGTTCGTCGACGAAACCGGCTACGACGACGAGGACACCGCCTTCTCCGCGTTCGGCGGCTACCAGTTCAACCAGTGGTTCGGCCTCGAAGCCGGCTACGCCGACCTCGGCGAACTCGAACCCGGCGTGGCCGGGCAGTCGCTTGAAGCCAGCTCCGTCTACTTCACCGCCGTCGGCACGCTGCCGTTCACCGACAAGTTCTCCGGCTACGCCAAGGCCGGCTTCCAGCGCTGGGACCTGGACACCTCGATCCCCGGCCTGGCCGGCACCGGCGACGACAGCGGCACCGACCCGACCTACGGCCTCGGCCTGCAGTACCGCTTCACCGACGCGTTCGCGCTGCGCGGCGAGTACAGCCGCTTCGAGATCGAGGACGTGGACGTCGACCTGGCCCAGCTGCAGGCGCGCTTCGATTTCTAGCCCGCGTGCGGTAAACGACTGCGCAACAAACGACAAGGCCGCCGGTGCCAACCGGCGGCCTTGCTGCATCAGTCGTAGAGCTTGCGAAGTTCGACCATGACCGGCGCCGGGATATTGGCCTGCTCCGCAAGCCGGTCCACGAACCCAGAATCCTGCACCACGGTCAGCGGGTCGAGCGTCACCGGTCCGAGCAGCTCCGACAGCGGAACCGCGCGCATCATCGGCATTGCCGAAACCTTCACCGGTGCATCGGCGCTGTCGAGGAAGCGCGTGCGCAGCGACACGCCCGGCGGCTCGTCCTGCTCGAGTTCGAGGAACCACTGCGGCTGCGCATCCGCGCCCGCGTGCGCCGAGGTGCGCGGATGCTCGAGGTCGTGCGCCAGCTGCTTCAACCGCTTCAATCCGCGCTTCAGGCGCGCGGTGGTCTCGGCCAGGGTGAGCTGCGCACTGAGCGGGTCGAGATCGGTGCCGCGCAGGTCGAGGCGGCGCGGGCGGCTGCGCAGCGACCATTTCTCCAGGCGTCGATCGTCGGGCATCAGGCTGCGCAGGCCGTAACGGCGCACGCCGTCGATCATGACCAGGCCGATCCGGGTTTCGTCGGCGCGGATCAGCTGCATGTACGGGTCCCGTACCTTGCTGCGCACCGCGATCAGGTCGGCGCGCTTGCCGGCCTGCAGCGAACCCACGCCCTGCTCCCACTTCAGGAGCTTCGCCGCGTTGCGGGTTGCCATCGCAACGATGTCGCGCGCGGAGAACGGCTCGCCCGCCGCGCGATTGCAGGCATGCGCGGCCTTGAGTTCGCCCAGCAGGTTCTTGCTGCCGCTGGGCGACCAGTCCGACCCCAGGCCGATGGTCAGCCCGGCCGCCTTCGCCGCGGCAACGTCGGCGGTCTGCCCGTACAGCAGCAGGTTGCTCAGCGGCGACCAGACCATCGACGCGCCGTGCGCGGCCATCAGCTCGAAGTCCTCGCGCTTGAGCGCCACGCAGTGGATGCCGGCCAGCGCGTCGGTGATCGCCACGCTGCCGTCGTCGAGCGTGAGCGCGCGGAAATGCGTGTGTGCGCGGTCGTCGCGGCCTTCGCTGAGGTGCAGCAGCAGGCAACTGCAGCGCTGCAGGTGCGCCAGGAAGCGGCCAGCGTCCTCCGCCTCGACATCGCCGATCCTGGCGTCGGCGGCCGGCAGGTCCGGGCCGCCGGAAATTTCCACGTTGCGCAGCAGGCCCTTGTAGTAGCGGCGGATGCCGGCGTTGCTGAACAGCGCGATCCCCTGCGAGGTGGTCACGCCGCCGAGCAGGCTCTTGCATTCGGCATAGTGCGCGATCGCCTCGGGATAGCCGCGGGTCTTGCCGAGCACGTTCATCGGCCCGCTGATCAAGCGGCGGTAGTCGGGATGCCGCGCCCACTGGTCGCGGTTTTCGTAGCGGTCCGGCACCTGCCACATCGGCAGCGCGTCGTAGCTGAGGTGGTTGTGCAGGTCGATCAGGCCCGGATAGATCGAGCCACCGACCTTGCGCGGACGCACTCCTTCGAACCCGGCCGGCGGCGGGTCGTCTTCATCGGCCACTGCGGCGATGTGCGTACCGCGGATGTAGACGATGCCGTGATCGATCACCGTGTCGTCGTCGTCCATGGTGACGACCCGGCCCCGCAGCGCCAGCAAGGCCTCATCGGCCATGGTCGGCCTCCGTATCGGGTGCAACCCAGACCAGCGTGTGGCGGTCGTCGGGGCGCGGCCGCGTCACGCTGCCGCGCCGCGGCGGATGGCGGGCACGGCCCCAGGCATCGTTGCCGAGGAACGGCGGCACGCCGAACGGCAGGTCGCGGGCCGGGACCGGCGCGTAGTCGCTTTCGCGAAAGCTGCTTCCGTAGTTGGGCAGGCCGGGATCGCCGTCGTCGTCGGGCATGACCAGCGCGCGCAGCTGCACGATCGCATCGCGCCAGCGTTCGAGCAGCACGCCTTCGTCGCGGCTGCTGGGGTGCGGGACCTCGAACACCGGCGTGTCGCCCTTGCCCGGCCACAGGTCCACGGCGCGCCGCGCCTGCACGCCGAACGCGACGATGGCCTGGGTTTCGGAAGTAAGCGCAAGGTTGAGCAGGCGGTTGCGCCAGGCAACCTGCTCCGGCTGCGACAGCACGTTGTCGCCCTGGCTGGCCTGCGACGGGATCAGCGCATACGAGAATGCATTGAGCAGCAGGTACGAACGCGTCAGCCCCAGCTTCGCCAGGAAACCCTGCACCCGCTGCCCCGCGTCGCCGACCAGGGTGCGCGCGGCGATGCGCTCGGTCGCGCCGGGATCGGAGGCGATGCACAACACCCGCGCGCTGCCATTGGTGCGGCCGCGATGGAAGATCGGCCCCCAGTCGTACCAGAAGTGGCGCTTCAACTCGCCATAGTCCGGGCAGGCCGCGAAGATCCGGGCAAACGGCTGCAGCGGGCCCTTGTCGAACTCGATCATGACGGTTCGCCTGTCCGTGGTCGTCAGCCCTTCCAACGGCGTGGAGCGAACGGCCCGGACAGGCGGGGTGAAACCGGTTCACGA
>DATCYC010000254.1:0-10698 GCA_036570525.1 Luteimonas sp. | reverse complement strand
TGCGCTGATGGCGGTCATGCCGATGCTTCCCGAGCTGGGCCTGGTCGCACTGGTCCTGGCGCTGCTGGTCACGCTGCTGCAGGCGGTGCTGCCGCTGGCCGGCGCGCAGCGCGGCAAGGCGTCGTGGATGGCGGTCGCGCGTCCGGCTGCGTTCGCGCAGATGCTGCTGGTGCTGGCCGCGTACGTGGTGTTGACGATCGCGTTCGTGATGCAGGATTTCTCGGTGCGCTACGTGGCCGAGAACTCCAACTCGCTGCTGCCGCTGGTGTACCGCTACACCGCGGTCTGGGGTTCGCACGAGGGTTCGCTGCTGCTGTGGGCGCTGATCCTGGCCGTCTGGACCGCGGTGGTCGCGGGTCTCTCGCGCAAGCTGCCCGATGAAGTGGTCGCACGCGTACTCGGGATCATGGGGCTGGTGAGCGTCGGCTTCCTGTCGTTCCTGATTTTCACCTCCAACCCGTTCGCGCGGCTGATCCCGGCGGCGATGGAAGGTCGTGACCTGAACCCGCTGCTGCAGGATCCGGGGATGATCATCCATCCGCCGATGCTGTACCTGGGCTACGTGGGTTTCGTGGTGCCGTTCGCGTTCGCGGTCGCGGCGTTGATCGACGGCCGCATGGACGCGCGCTGGCTGCGCTGGACGCGGCCGTGGACCAACGTCGCCTGGGGTTTCCTCACCTTGGGCATCGCGATCGGTTCGTGGTGGGCGTACTACGAACTGGGCTGGGGCGGCTGGTGGTTCTGGGATCCGGTCGAGAACGCCAGCTTCATGCCGTGGCTGGTCGGCGCGGCGCTGCTGCACTCGCAGGCGGCGACCGAGAAGCGCGGCAGCTTCCGCGGCTGGACGGTGCTGCTGGCGATCGCCGCGTTCTCGCTGTCGCTGCTGGGCACGTTCCTGGTGCGCTCGGGCGTGCTGACCAGCGTGCACGCCTTCGCCGCGGACCCGACGCGCGGGCTGTTCATCCTGATCTTCCTCGCCATCGTCATCGGCGGCTCGCTGCTGCTGTACGCGCTGCGCGCGCCGCGCTTCGAACAGGGCGCACCATTCGCCGCGGCTTCGCGCGAGACCCTGCTGCTGGCCAACAACCTGCTGTTGGTCTCGGCCTGCGGCATGGTCCTGCTGGGCACGCTGTACCCGCTGCTGGCCGATGCGCTGGGCCTGGGCAAGATCTCGGTTGGCCCGCCCTATTTCGGCTTCCTGTTCGTGCTGCTGATGACGCCGCTGGTGCTGCTGGTTCCGTTCGGTCCGCTGACGCGCTGGCAGCGCGAGCAGCCGTCGAAGCCGCTGGCGATGCTGGCGCCGTGGGCGATCCTCGCGCTGGTGCTGGGCGTGGTGGCGTTCTTCATCACCCCGCAGGGCCCGTGGAAGACCGCCGCCGGCGTTGCCGGCGCCGCGTGGGTTTTCTTCGGAACCGCGCGCTTCGCGTGGACGCGCCTGAAGGGCAGCGGCCGCTTCACGCCCGAGATGCTGGGCATGACCCTGGCGCACACCGGCATCGCGGTGTTCGTCGCCGGCGCGCTGCTGGTCGAAGCGCAGAACCTGCAGACCGAGCTGGCCGTGAAGCCGGGCCAGACGGTGGAACTCGGCGGCTACGCATTCCGCTTCGAGGGCGTGGAAGAAACCCGCGGCCCCAATTACATCTCCGACCTCGGCCACGTACAACTGCTGCGCGACGGCAAGCCGCTGGCGCTGCTGCACCCGGAGAAGCGCGCGTACGCCAGCGGCGGCCAGGTGATGACCGAGGCCGGCATCCACAGCGGACTGTTCGGTGACGTCTACGTCGCGCTGGGCGAACCGCTGGGCGCCGTCGACGATCCGAACCGCGCCGAGGGCGACTGGGCGATACGCCTGCACATCAAGCCCTTCGTGCGCTGGATCTGGCTGGGCGCGGCGCTGATGGCACTGGGCGGCTTCGTCACCGCGCTGGACAAGCGCTTCCGTGCCAAGCCGGCGCAGCGTCCAGCCGCGAAGGAACCGGAGGATCGCGCATGACCACGACCTCCCGCCGTCCGCGCCTTGCCGTGGTCATCGGCACCGTTTGCTTCCTCGCCTTCCTCGCGCTGCTGTTCTACGGCGTACGCCAGTCCGGCCGCGGCGACCGCGAGGCCCTGCCCTCGCCGCTGATCGACAGGCCGGCGCCGGACTTCACCCTGCCGCTGCTGCACGAACCGGGCCGGCTGGTGACGTCCAAGGACCTGCTCGGCACGCCGTACGTGCTCAACGTCTGGGGCAGCTGGTGCCCGGAGTGCCGCGTCGAGCATCCGGTGCTCAGCCGCTTCGCCCTGACCAAGCGCGTGCGCGTGCTCGGCTACAACCTCAAGGACGAACCCGAAGACGCGCTGCGCTGGCTGGAGCAGTTCGGCAATCCCTACATGCTGGTGCTGGCCGACCGCGACGGCCGCGCGGCGATCGACTGGGGCATCTACGGTGCACCGGAAACCTTCCTCGTCGACGCCGAGGGCATCGTGCGCTGGAAGCACGTCGGCGCGCTCGACGACGCGATCATCGCCGACGAGCTGGTCCCCGTGCTCGAACGGCTGGAGGACGGCAAATGATCCGCTCCATCCGCTCGATGGCCGTTGCATGCGTGCTGGTGCTCGGACTCGGCCTGGCGCCGGTCCACGACGCGGCGGCCCAGGTTTCCACGAACACCGCGCCGCTGGAATTCAAGGACGCCGCAGAGGAAGCCCGCTTCCACGACCTGACCAGCGAGCTGCGCTGCGTGATGTGCCAGAACCAGTCGCTGGCCGACTCCGACGCCCAGATCGCGCACGACCTGCGCCGCGAAGTACTCGACCTGATGCACCAGGGCAAGTCCGACGACGAAGTGGTGGCGTTCCTGGTCGCGCGCTACGGCGAGTTCGTGCGCTACAAGCCGGCGGTCGAACCGTCGACGTGGCTGCTGTGGTTCGGCCCGGCGCTGCTGCTGGTCGGCGGCGGCATCGTGCTCATGCGCATCGTCCGCGCGCGATCAAGGCGCGAAGTGCCCGCGCCCGCCGAAGACCAGGAGTGGTGATGGCCGCATTCAGTGCAATCGCAGCGATACTGGCCGTGGTGGTGTTCGCCGCCGTGCTGTGGCCGCTGTGGCGCGAGTCGCGCGGCGTCGTCTTCGGCGCCGTCGTCGTGCTCGTGCTGGCGGCGCTTGCCACGTACAAGCTGGTCGGCACGCCAGGAGCGATCGACGCGCCCGCGGCGGCCGTCGATGCCACGCCGCGCACGATGGAAGAAGCGGTCGTGCAGCTGGAGGCCGAACTCGAACGCAACCCCGGACGCGCCGACGGCTGGCAGCTGCTGGCGCGCTCGTACGAAATGCTCGACCGCCGGGTCGAGGCCCGCGACGCCTACGCACGCGCGCTCGTGCTGGCCCCGGACGACCCCGACCTGCTGGTGCAGGCCGCGCAGGCCAGGCTGTTCGCCGACCCGGACAAGAAGCTCGACGCCGAAGCCGTGGCGATGCTCAATCGCTCGCTGGAGCTGCAGCCCCAGCAGCAGCGCGCGCGCTGGTTCCTCGGCGTCTGGCAGCGGCAGGAAGGCCGTCCCGCGGAAGCTGCCGAAACCTGGCAGCCGCTGCTGTCGCAGGTCGATGCGGCCACCGCCGCCACCCTGCGCGTGCAGATCGACGCTGCGCGCCAGGAAGCCGGCCTGGCACCTCTGCCGGCCGCCCAAGCGCCCGCCGCGGCCGCCACCGCCAACGCGCTGACGGTGAAGGTGTCGCTCGACCCCGACTTCGCTTCGCGCGTACGCCTGCGCGGCGATGCCAGCGTGTTCGTCATCGCCCGCATCCCCGACGGCCCGCCGATGCCGGTGGCGGCGGAGAAGCACACGCTGCAGGACCTGCCGCTGACGATCACCCTCGACGACGGCGACAGCCCGATGCCGACGCAGAAGCTGTCGGACCTGGAGGAAGTCGAAGTGTTCGCCCGCCTGTCGAGCAGCGGCGAGGCGATGCGGCAGGAGGGAGACCTCGACTCGAAGCCGGTGCGGGTGGCATTGCCGGCAACCGGGCCCGTCGAACTGGTCATCGGCGCGAAATAGGCATCACCCCGGCGCCCGGAACCACCACCCCGTTAAACTTGCGCGCATGACCGAATTCATCCCGCCCGGCACGCGCTGGATCGACCTGCCTTCGCCTTTCCCGATGAAACGCGGCGGCGCGCTGCACGGCGCGCGCATCGCCTACGAAACCTGGGGCACGCGCAACGCGGCCGGCGACAACACCATCCTGATCCTCACCGGCCTGTCGCCCGACGCCCACGCCGCCGCCAATGAAGCCAACCCGGCCCCGGGCTGGTGGGAGGCGATGGTCGGCCCGGGCAAGCCGATCGACACCGACCGCTGGCACGTGGTCTGCTTCAACGCGCTGGGCAGCTGCAAGGGTTCCACCGGGCCCGCATCGACCAACCCCGCAACGGGCGAACTCTATCGGCTGGCCTTCCCCGAGCTGTCGATCGAGGACGGCGCCGACGCCGCGCATGCCGTGATCCGGGCGCTGGGCATCGAGCGCCTGGCCTGCCTGATCGGCAATTCGATGGGTGGCATGAACGCGCTGGCTTTCCTCACCCGCCATCCCGGCATCGCGCGCAGCCACATCAACATTTCCGGCGCAGCGCGCGCGCTGCCGTTCTCGATCGCGATCCGCTCGCTGCAGCGCGAAGCGATCCGCCTCGACCCGCGGTGGAACGAAGGCGACTACGACGACGACCACTATCCCGAGAGCGGCATGCGCATGGCGCGCAAGCTCGGCGTGATCACCTACCGCTCGGCGCTGGAGTGGGACGGCCGCTTCGGCCGCGTGCGCCTGGATTCGGACCGCCGCGACGACGAGGATCCGTTCGGACTGGAGTTCGAGGTCGAAAGCTACCTCGAAGCCCACGCGCGCCGCTTCGTGCGCAACTTCGATCCCAACTGCTACCTGTACCTGAGCCGCTCGATGGACTGGTACGACATCGGAGAGTCCTGCGGCGGCACCACCGACCAGGGCCTGGCGCGGATCCGGGTGGAGAGGGCGTTGGCGATTGGCGTGCACACCGACATCCTGTTCCCGCTGCAGCAGCAGCAGCAGGTCGCCGACGGCCTGCGCGCGGGTGGCGCGCAATCGCACTTCCTGCCGCTCGAGTCGCCGCAGGGCCACGACGCGTTCCTGGTCGATTTCGACCGCTTCGGCCCCGCCGTCGCCGATTTCCTGGCATGAACCGGGTTTCGCGCGACCGCCGCCACGAACCGCAGGTCGCGCTAGAATGGCCGCGATGAATGCCTCCGTTTCACCCGCACTGGACTTCCCCGGCCGCGACAAGCTGGTTGCCGTCGTCGACGCCGCGGTCTCGCATGGCGACGAACACGCCATCACCGCCGCCTTGCGCAACAGCATGTGCGCGATGATCCGAAACGGCGAGGTGCGGTTGCCCGACGAGGTCTTCGAACCCCTCGACGACCACTACGCGCGGCGCGAGTTGTATCGCAGCCCCGAGCACGGCTACAGCGTGGTGGCGATGACCTGGGCGCCCGGACAGGGCACGCCGATCCACGACCACTGCGGCCTGTGGTGCGTGGAGGGCGTCTGGGACGGCGAACTGGAAATCACCCAGTACGAGCTGCTCGAACGCGACGGCGAGCGTTTCCGCTTCCGCGCCGCCGGCGGCATGCATGCCGGTCCCGGCAGCGCCGGCAGCCTGATCCCGCCGCACGAATACCACACCATCACCAACGCCAGCGGCGACAAGATCGCGATCTCGCTGCATATCTACAAGGCGCCGATGGATATCTGCTCGAAGTTCCAGCCGCAGTCGGGCGAATGGTTCCTGCGCACCGACAGCGCATTGCGTACGGACAACGCCGCCACCTGATCCCCGCCTCGCCGGCGCACCCGATCCGCCGGGTGCAGGATGCACGCGCCGCAACCGATCCACGCAGCAAACGCACGACCCGCCATGCCCAAGTCCATCGCGCCATCCACGCCTGCGTCCAGGCGGACGCACGCCCCGTTCCGGCCGCGCCCGGACGTGGAGCTTTGCAAGCGCGGCGAACTGCGCACCGAACGCTTCCTCGACGCCGCGATGGACGCCTTCATCGAAAAGGGCTACCGGCGCGCCTCCCTCGGCGAGATCGTCAGGCAGGCCGGCGGCTCGATGTCCACGCTCTACCGCGCGTTCGGCGACAAGGAAGGCCTGGCCCACGCGATCATCGAACGCCACATGGCCACCGTGACCGCGCGCCTGCAGGACCTCAGCCTGTCGGGCCTGCCGCCCGAGTCGGCGCTGGCCCTGGTCGGCGAGAGCATCCTCGACGCGAGCATCAGCCGCGAATCGCTGCTCGTGCACCGCATCGTGATCGGCGAAGGCCGGGACTTCCCCGAACTGCGCGACTGGTTCTTCGCCCACGCGGTGATGCCGTCGCAGGCGATCCTGACCGAATACCTTGAAGGCGAGATCGCGGCCGGCCGGCTCGCACTGCGCGCACCGGCGATCGCTTCGAGCCAGTTCTTCATGATGATCTTCGGCGAGCTGATGATCCGGGTGGCCAGCGGCAACCTCACCCACCCGGATCCGGACGTCGCGCGCGAGGAAGCGCGCGCAGCCGCCGACCTGTTCCTGCACGGCGCCCTGCCCCGCTGAATGTTGCGGTGCGACAGCACCGTCGGGCCCGCCCGGGCTTGACGACGGCCGCATGAACCTGCACTGTCCACGTAACGAGGATTACGCCCTGCGGTACGCCAGCAACCAGGCTAGCCAGGCGCATGGGGGACGGAACGATGCGGATCTTCATTGCAGTCGGACTCGTGACGGTCGGCATTTTCGCGGCCGCGGGATCGCTGGCGCCCATCGCCGCGCAGGAAGGCGCTACCGCCGCCAATCCCTACAACCTCCCGCCCACGCATTTCGGCAGCGAGAATCCGCAGACCGTGCATGCCTTCGACGTCGCTCCCGGCTTCGCCGACGCACCCGTGGCGGACAACCCGCAGGCGCCCGACGCCAAGACCGTCGGTCAGCAGGTCTGCACCGCCTGCCACAGCAAGGAAAGCCAGGTTTTCGCCCACACCACGCATGCGCTGGGCATGCAGGTCGCCTTCACCGCCAACCCCGAGGCCGCCACCTGCGAGGCCTGCCACGGGCCGGGCTCGGCGCACGCGCAAAACCCGCTCCAGCCCGGCGCGATCATCGCCTTCACCAGGGACGGCGGAACGCCGATCAAGACCCAGACCGAAAGCTGCCTGGGCTGCCACACCGGCGGCCCGCGCGACCACTGGCTTGGCTCGATCCACCAGCGCAACCAGCTCTCGTGCAGCGACTGCCACAACCCGATGGCGCAGTTCTCCGTCGAGGGATTGATGGCCAAGCAGTCGATCAACGAAACCTGCGCGACCTGCCACAGGGACATCCGCCAGCAGTTCAACCGCCGCTCGCACATGCCGCTGCCCGAAGGCCAGATGGCCTGCGTCGACTGCCACAACCCGCACGGCACGATCAACGTCGCGCTGCTCAAGACCGACACGGTCAACGAGACCTGCTACCAGTGCCACGCCGAGAAGCGCGGGCCGTTCCTGTTCGAACACGCTCCGGTGCGCGAGAACTGCCTCAACTGCCACACCCCGCACGGTTCCAACCAGCACGCGCTGCTGGTCGCCCCGGTGCCTATGCTGTGCCAGCAGTGCCACTCGCACACCCGCCACCCGAACGACATGTTCAACGAGCAGATGCTCGGCAACGCCATGTCGCCCGACGAGCGCCTGATGGGGCGCGGCTGCCTTACCTGCCATTCTCAGATCCACGGCTCAAACAACCCGGCGGGGCCGAGGTTCCACAAATAGGGAGGCACGGCGATGCGCAAGCACACACGCAAGACCGTCCTGCAGCTGTCGCTGCTGTCCTCGGCGCTGCTGCTGGCCGCACCCGTCGCACTGGCGCAGGACTCGGGCCTGGGCACCGACCTGCACTTCGGCACCGCGCTCGACCCCAGCGGCGGCACCGCACTGCTCGGCTGCGATCCCGATGGCGCCACCTGGCTCACCGCGCAGCGCAAGCGCACGCCGACCGGTTTCCTCTATCCCTGCCCGCCTGCGTGGCCGGAATTCTCCGGCGACGGCCCCTGGCGCCACCGCGGCTCGGTGACCCTGGGCTACATCGGCGTCTGGGGCGACGAGAACAACATGGACTGGCGCCGCTTCTCCAACTGGGACGACGGCGTCTACGTCGGCGCCAACCTGCGCTTCGAGAAGGCCGCCGACGGCAGCTATTTCGACCTGCGCGCCAGCCACATCGCCGACGACAGCCATTACGTGCGCGCCGTGTTCGGACGCGCCGGCAAGTACCGGGTGCAGGTGTTCGCGCGCAGCCAGCCGAACATCACCAGCGGCAACGCACGCTCGATCTGGGACGGCGTCGGCAGCAACCACCTCACCCTGAAGGACGGCCTGGTCCCGGCCGGCAGCACGTCGGCACAGGTCGCCGCGATTTCCGCCGCGCAGCCAGAAAGGCTGCTGACCGTGGTGCGCGAGAAGCAGGGCATCGGCATCAACTACATGGTCAACCGGCGCTGGACGGCATATGCCAACGCCAGCCACGAAACGCGCGAGGGCGCGCGTCCGTTCGGCGGGCCGTTCTTCTTCAACTATCCGTTCGCAGACAACGGTGGCATCTACGAGATTCCCCGCCCGATCGACGACAGCACGGTCAACTTCAACGGTGGCGTGCGCTTTTCCGGAAACGCCTGGCGGATGGACTTCAGCTATTCCGGATCGTTCTTCCGCCACGCCAACCGCAGCTTCGACTACGAAGTGCCGTTCGGGCTCAGGCCGGTGGTGCCCGGGCTGGTGTCGCCGCCGCTCACCAGTGGCCAGTTCTCCTACGAGCCGGAAAACGACTACCACCACCTGCGCGCCAGCTTCAGCCGCAAGATCGCCTGGAACGGCGACTTCTCGCTCACCGCCACCGGCGGCAGGATGAGCCAGAACGATTACATCGTCGCGCCGATGACCTGCCAGGGGCAGTTCGGCATCCCGGTCATCCCCGGCGCCCTGTACGACTGCGACAACTGGAACACCACCGACGCACTGTCGCGCAAGCGCTCGGACCTGGGCATCGACACCCAGATGGTCGATGCGCGCGTGGTGCTGCAGCCCACCGACACCGTCACCTGGCGCGCCAACGCCAGGTACGAGCGCCAGGACTACGACGGCACCTACTGGATGTACAACCCGCTCACCGGACAATGGGGCTATCCGGCCGAAAACGGTTCGCAGGGCAGCGTCGTGCCCGGCGAGTCCGGCATCTGGGATCCGATCCTCAGCCCCGGCGCGCCGACCCGCATCCGCAACCTGCCGCTGGACCGCGAACTGCACCAGTTCTCGGCCGGCGTCGACTGGCGCCTGGACGACAAGAACACGCTGGGCGCGACCTACACCTTCGAGCGCACCGAGCGCACCCATCGCGAGGTCGCCACCACCAAGGACAATTCGATCAAGCTCAACTGGCACAGCCGCACGCTCGACTGGCTGACTTTCCGCGCCAACTACACCTGGCTCAAGCGCACCGGCAGCGAATACAACTACGATCCCTACGAGTTCACCTTCTCCCACTCGCTGCCCGGCTACACCGGCAGTCACAACGCGCACACCGTTTCGGATCTGCGCAAGTACGACATCGGCAGCCGCACGCAGCACAAGATCGACCTGATGGCGACCTTCACCCTGCCGCACGAGATGACCCTCTACGCCTCGGTGCGCGGCGACTGGAACGACTACGACGCCACCCTCGGCCGCCGCGCCTACGACACCCTCGGCGGCAGCCTGCAGTGGGAATGGCAGCCATCGCCGGCCACCGTCGCCAGCGCCTGGTACGGCTATGACCGTTCGGACCTGGACATCGCCAACGTCAACGACGTCGCGCTGACCCCCGATCCGACCCTGGGCGGCACCACCTACCCCATCGCCAACCGCTGGTGGATCGACGACCGCCAGCGCAACCACTACGCCGGCGCCAACCTGACCCAGCGCCTGGGCCGGGTGACGCTCGACGCGGCGCTGGACTGGACCTACTCGCGCGGCACCACCGGCTACCGCTACAACTCGCCCGGCGTGCTCACCCAGCCGACCCTGGACCCGCTGCTGACCGGCGAGTTCCAGCCAATGATCTACCGCACCACCGCCCTGACCGTGGGCCTGACGATCCCGCTGCATCGGCGCGTGAACCTGCGCATCTTCGACCGCTACCAGCGCGGCAGCCTGTTTGACTGGCACTACCTGGGCTTCGAGGACGGCCAGGTCTTCGACCACCGCGTCTACACCGACGGCGGGCCGGAGGACTACAGCGTCAACATGGTGGGCGCCCTGCTGGAGGTGCAGCTATGAAACGCGCGACCGGCCTGCTCGCAATCATTGCCGCCTGCGCCGTGAGCGCGCTTGCCTTCGCGCAATCGCAGGAAACGCCGCCCGAAGAAGCCACCGCGGCCGCCGCACAGCCGGCGGAGCAGGACGCGCCTCCCGCCGCGGATTACGTCGACCTGCGCCGCGCACGCCCGATCACCGGCAACGCCGCCGCCGGCCAGGCCAAGTCCGAACTGTGCTCCACCTGCCACGGCCCGCAGGGCATCTCGATCGCGCCCACCTTCCCCAACATCGCCGGCCAGAGCGCCGACTTCTTCTACTGGCAGATGGTGGAGTTCAAGCGCAATCCCGATTCGCCCATGTCGCCGCTGGTGGCCGA
>DATCYC010000253.1:0-2017 GCA_036570525.1 Luteimonas sp. | reverse complement strand
CGCCGAGCCGCTGGGCTGGGCCGCGGCATACGCCATTTGCGCAGCGTTCGTGCTGCCGGCGGCGTTCGTCGGCTTCTGGCTGGGCGAACCCGCGCGCCATCGCGAACCCGCCTCGCCCCCCGGGCTGGCCGCGGCCTGGGCCGCCGTCGCAGGGCCGCTGGGCGAATTCTTCCGCCGCAAGGGCGCGATGCTGGTGCTGCTGTTCGTGCTGCTGCACAAGATCGGCGACACCCTGGCCAACCTGACGTTCCGGCTGCTGCTCAACGACCTGGGTTTCAGCAACACCGAGATCGCCACCTACGACGTCGGCGTCGGGTTCGCGACCATGCTGATGGGCATCTTCGTCGGCGGCATCCTGTACGCGCGCATGGGCCTGAAGGCCTCCGTGCTGCTGAGCCTGGTGCTGATGGCGGTGTCGAACCTGTCGTTCGCGGTGCTGGCGCAAGTGGGCCACAGCAACGAGCTGCTCGCCTTCACGATGGGTTTCGAGAACTTCGCCAGCGGCATCGGCGGCGTGGTCGTGGTGGCCTACCTGTCGGCGCTGTGCAACCTGTCGTTCACCGCGACCCAGTTCGCGCTGCTGTCGGCGGCGGCGTCGATCGTCGGCCGCTTCGTCACCGGCACCACCGCCGGCGGGTTGATCGAGCAGATGGGCTACGTCAACTTCTACCTGCTGACCACGCTGCTGGCGCTGCCGGGCGTGGCGTTGTTCGCGTGGATGATGAAGGCCGGGCTGGTGGACGCGTCGATCGCCGAGAACGACGTGCGCCGCGCCGCGGAGCACACAGGCAAGGGCTGACCCGGCGGCGCCTCAGTCGGCGTAGTCGACCGTGAACGGCGCATGGTCGGAGAAACGCGGCTCGCGCAGGATCGAACAGCCCTGCAGCCGGTCGCGCAGCGACGGCGTCACGAACTGGTAATCGATGCGCCAACCGACGTTGTTGGCGCGCGCCGCGCCACGGTTGCTCCACCAGGTGTAGTCCTGGCCTTCCGGGTTGAGCGCGCGGTAGGCGTCGACCCACCCGCCCACGCACGCGGCCGTGCCGTCGCTTCCGCCGTCGTCGCAGATCCTGCCGTTGAGCCAGGCGCGCTCGGGCGGCAGGCAGCCGGAGTTCTTCTGGTTCGACTTCCAGTTCTTGATGTCCAGCGCGCTGCGGACGATGTTCCAGTCGCCGCACAGCACGTAGTCGCGGCCGCTGGCCAGCCACTGGTCGAGGATCGGCCCCAGCCAGTCCATGGCCTCGAACTTGAAGCCCTGGCGCAGCTCGCCCGACGACCCCGACGGGATGTAGAACGACACCACGCTCAGGTTGCCGAAGCGCGCCTCGATGTAGCGCCCCTCCTCGTCGAAGGATTCGCGGCCCAGCGCGGTGCGCACCTCGTCGGGTTCGCGCCGGCTGTAGATCGCCACCCCGCTGTAGCCCTTCTTGGTGGTCGCATCGCGGAACCAGGCCTTGTAACCGGCCGGCAGGAAGTCGGCGTGCAGCCCGTCCGTGCCGGCCAGCTGGTGCTCCTGGGCCTTGGTTTCCTGCATGCACAGCAGGTCGGCGTCCTGGGTGGCGAACCAGTCGAAGAAACCCTTGCGTGCCGCGGAACGCACGCCGTTGGCGTTGAAGCTGATGATGCGCATTGGTGGGAGCTGGGAATGAGGGGAATGAGGGGAATAAGGGGAATGCAAGGTTGCGCTTGCTTGCCGTCATCCCGCCTTTGCGGGAATGACGCGGGTGGAGCACGCGCAGGGTAACGTAACGCCTGCGCCCAAGCCCGGCACCATCCATCCCCTCATTCCCCTCATTCCCCTCATTCCCCTCATTCCCCTCATTCCCCATGTTCGCCAAACCCGACCTCCACGTCGCTCCCGTCACGCCAGAGCGCGTCGACGCGGTGCGCGCACTGCGCGTGGCGCCGGAGCAGGAGCCCTTCGTCGGCGACACCGGCTTCAACCTCGACGACGCGCTGCGCGATGAAAACAGCGAGGCGATGGCGATCCTCGTCGGCGCCACGCCCGTGGGCTTCT